>JAOZRQ010000085.1 GCA_029940115.1 Desulfobacterales bacterium | reverse complement strand
ATCCTTCATTTTGCCTGAAAAGTGGTTTGCACTTCCCAAATGAGCGAAAAGTTTGCAGTTCCGCCTTCAGGCGGTGTCACACCGCCTGAAGGCGGAACTACAAACTTTGGCCTCAAAAAACTGTAAACTGATGGGTGAAGGATGCCGAAAAAAGGATCGGTATTATGACGAGAAAAATGATTCTGCTCATCATGGTGCTCCTGACCTTTGTCTGTTTTACCAGCGACAGTGCCAAGGCAACGGACAAGTTTCGCATTGCCTGGTCGCATTACACCGGGTGGGAGCCGTGGGAGTTTGCCCGGCACCAAGGCATTCTGGACAAGTGGGCCCAAAAAAACGGCATTGAAATTCAGTTGGATATGGTCAATGATTATATCGAAAGCATCAACCTTTACACTGTCGGCGCCTATCAGGGCTGCGTCATGACCAACATGGACGCCCTCACCATCCCGGCCGTGGGCGGCATTGATTCCACGGCTTTGATCATTGGCGACTTTTCCAATGGCAATGACGGCATTGTCATGAAGAACGGCGACAATGTCGCGGATCTCAAGGGCCGGGAGGTCAAACTGGTTGAGCTTTCGGTCTCCCATTACCTTTTGGTCCGCGCCTTGGAAAAAAACAACCTCACCGAGCGTGACCTGAAGCTTGTCAACACGTCAGATGCAGACATCGCCGCGGTGTTCGCTTCTGACCCGAATGGTGCGGTGGTCACTTGGAATCCGCCGCTTATGCAATGCCGTAACGTCAAGGGCGCAAATTTGGTATTCAACTCCAGCCAAATTCCTGGCGAGATCATTGACATGATGGTGGTTCGCACCAATACTCCGGATGCTTTGAAAAAGGCGCTCGCAGGCGCGTGGTATGAAACCATGTCGGTCATGTCCGGCAGGAGCAAGGCGGCCAAAGCGGCCATTCAGTACATGGCCAAATTCGCCGGGGGAACCGAGTCCGAGTTCAGGGCGCAGCTTCGCACCACCTCGATGTTTTACAATCCTGCCGAGGCGGTCATCTTCACAAAAAGCGAAAAGCTCAAGGAGATCATGGAATACGTCCGCACCTTCTGTTTCAGCCACGGTCTGTATGGCGACGCGGACTCAAAGGATTTCATCGGCATCATGTTCCCCGACGGCAGTGTCATGGGCAACAAATCGAATGTCAAGCTGGTCTTTGATGTCAGGTTCATGGAGATGGCGGCCAAGGGACAGCTTTAGTCAATCGAATATCGAAATCCGAAACAAATCCGAAATCATCCACCGGTTTACATCAAAAGTTTGTAGTTCCGCCTTTAGGCGGTGTGGCACCGCCTAAAGGCGGAACTACAAACTTTCGGATTTTCAAAAATTTTCTATGATAAAAAAGAATAAAACTTGGTTCTTCGGCCTCCATGCCGATCCGCCAAAGATGTTTCGCGTGATTCTTGCGATATTGCCTTTTGTCATCCTCATAGGGGTATATCTTGTGGCGTCTGACATCCGGCACAGGGAGAACCCCCAAGACAAGTTGCTGCCCACGATTGCCAAGATCGGCAAGGCGCTCAAGAAGGTGGCGTTCACAGAGGACAAAAGAACAGGCGACTACCTGTTGTGGACGGACACGATCTCCAGCTTGAAGAGAATCGTCACAGGCATCTTGCTTTCCGCGTGTGTCGGTTTTGTCTTGGGGCTGAACATGGGGCTTCTTCCGGGCATAAGGGGACTCTCACTCACTTTCATCACCTTCATTGCCAATATTCCGCCCCTTGCCATCCTGCCGATACTCTTCATCTCCTTCGGTGTCGGCGAGCTCGGCAAGGTGATGCTGATTTTCCTAGGCACCTTCCCGCTGATTGCAAGGGACATCCATCTTGCCGTGAAAAAGATTCCGAGGGAAATGATTGTGAAGGCATTGACCCTTGGCGCCTCACAGTTTGGTGTCATTTACCGAGTGGTCTATCCCCAGGTGCTTCCCAGGCTCATCGACACAGTCAGACTCTCTCTCGGATCAGCGTGGTTGTTCCTGATTGCCTCCGAGGCCATCGCCGCACAGAGCGGTCTGGGCTACAGGATATTCTTGGTGAGGCGATATCTCTCAATGGACGTCATCATCCTGTATGTGGGGTGGATCACATTTTTGGCCTCCATTGCAGATTTTATGCTCAGGAAATGGATTGCCGTGAGGTATCCTTGGTACAATCCGTAAAGATAGTGAAACTTGAAACTTGAAACTTGAAACTTGAAACTTGAAACTTGAAATTTGAAACTTGAGAAATGAAAAGTGAAGTGCAATCCAGCATCCAGCAGCATCAACCATCCAGCATCAACCATCTTCTTTTTGTTGAGGATGTCGTGAAGGTTTATGGTGACAAGGTCGTTCTGGCTGACATTGATCTTGCGGTCACCAAGGGCGAGTTCTGTACGCTGGTCGGGCCGAGCGGTTGCGGTAAGTCAACCTTGCTGAGGCTCATTCTGGGTCAGGAAAGCCCAACTTCCGGCAGAATGACCGTGGAAGGAAAAGAGATTCTCCATCCTTCCCCTGAGCGCGGCATCGTCTATCAGAAGTACTCCCTTTTCCCGCATCTGACGATTCTGGAGAATATCATGCTCGGCAAGCAACTGCCTTTGCCTTTCTGGAAGGGAATTTCTGTGAGAAAGGAAGCAAGGGAAGAGGCGATGCATTATCTTGAAAGCGTTCGACTGGCGGAACACGCCGAGAAGTATCCGCACCAGTTGTCAGGCGGGATGCAACAACGTGTGGCCATTGCCCAAGCCCTCATCATGAGGCCGAAGATCCTGCTCATGGACGAGCCTTTCGGCGCCTTGGATCCAGGGACGAGGGAGGCGATGCAGGTGCTCATCCTGAAGCTCTGGGAAGAGCATGGCATGACCATCTTCTTTGTCACCCATGACTTGGAGGAGGGGGTCTTCCTCGGCACCCGCATCCTGGTCATCTCCCAGCATTACACGGACGAAAGGAACCATGAGGGGGATGCGGGCAGGGGGTCAAAAATCGTGGCGGACTATCCTTTAAAGACAACATCCACCCGGGTCAAGGAGACGGCCGAATTCGGCCGGCTCATTCAGAGGATCAGGTGCGATGGATTCGACCCGGAACATCTCCAAGACGTCACGCAGTTCAACCTTGAGCATTCGGACTCATTTCAGAGTTTGTGACGTGAGGCGTGAAACGTGGGGCGTGAGGCGTGAAACGTGAGGCGTGAAACGTGGGGCGTGAAACGTGGGGCGTGAAGCGTGAGGCGTGAAACGTGAGACGTGTCTTTTCAAGGCGATGCGTCCCTTGAGTTTACACTTACGGGTTTACATCTCTTTTGTATTTCAGTTGCGAGATGGAACAATTCGCCAAACCGATGTCATCCCGCACACTGATGTAGGTGGGCTGGTAAAGCCTGCCGTTCTTATAAGCGTAGAGATATCGGACCTCAATGATTGAATCCACCGCGGGAACGTCTTTGTTCGGCGGGATGGTCACATTCCCCACCCCGACCTTCGTCTCACCCTCCATAACGGCAACCGCCACACTCCGCTTCTCATTGATCTCGGTCACAAGAACGGACGCGGTGGCATAGAACTTGAATTTCACCTGATCTCCGCCGCTGTTGGGCCTGCCCGCCGCGTAGGTGGCCGAATGCTTTTTGAATACAATCCCCTCGGCTCCCGATGCTTCCAATCGATCATGGAGTTCCTGCTTCTCTTGTGGGGTCTTGGCCGTTTGAACGGCGATGATTGCCCCTTTCATCTCCAAGCTCTCAAGATGGGCCAGCCTTTGGCTGTAAGGCTCCGACTTCACATCCGCATCATTGATCTCCAGCATGTCAAAGGCGAAGAGGGTTTCCCCAACCGCCTCGCCATCCAAGAGGCAAGTTCCTTTCAGCTTGGCCGCCGTCTTCAGTATCGTGTTCGGTGCGCCCACGGAGAGACCTTTCCGGTTGATCGCCGTGACAGTCTTTGCTTTGCGGAGAAGCATTCGTTTGCCATCATGTTTCTCCTGGGCCCACCACTCATCATCGTTGATGAGCTGAAGCACCTTGGGCGCGTCCACGAAGTTCAGCAACTGGCACCGGACACCCGTGTCCTTGGTATCCGAATCTGTATAGTGCTGGGCGTCTTTCCCGGGTGCGTACCCTTTGGATGTCTTGCTTTTCACCAGCTTGTCATATGTCTTTTTGGCGGAGGCATAATCCACAGGCGTCTTCGTCTTCGTCCCTGTGGTCAGCGTCGCTCCCCGGCGGCCGTAGGCAAAGTTCACGACAAATTGATTGCCGTCAACTTCCTCCATGGATGCATGGTAAACTTTGTCGCTGGCTCCCTGCTTGAAATACAATGTGATTTTTTCGGATTTCATAAGTTGAGTCCTTTACAGGTCTAAGTTCTGGGTTCTGGACTTTGGGTTCTGGGGCGGGTTCTGGGGGAAACCTCGTCACTCTCCGCGCTCTCTTTGTGAGACAGATCAATATACATTGAATCTGTTTCCGGGTAATATGCAATTCTCATGGCTTGAACCTCCTGTCAGGAAAAGCGTTGTCAATCCTGCTGCAATTCATCCCGCAGTCTCGTATCCCCCAGCTTGGGCATGACTATCCCGCAATTCTGTTCAATTTCCGGTTCAGGGGATTTCGCCCTCAACTTCTCTCGCTTCCGCCGTTCCTTTTTCAGCTTCCGCTTGAAAAATCTGCGTCTGAAAGCGGCTTTCCGGTTTTCAAAAAACTCGTATTCGAGCGGGATGAAGATCAGGGCCAGCAGGGTCGCGCTGGAAAGTCCGGCCACGAATGCGGTGGCCATGGGGGCCCAGGAGATGGACTTCCTCGGAATCCCGATGGCCATGGGAAGAAGTCCCATCATGGTCGTGACGGTGGTGATCAGCACGGGCCTCATGCGGGCCGCGCACCCCTCGATCACCGCTTCCCGCAGGGGCCGTCCCTTTCTCATTCGGACATTCATGAAATCGAGCATCAGCAGGGAGTCGTTCACCGCGACACCGGCAAGTCCCACCACCGCCATGAAACTGCCGATGGTGAACGTCGTCCTTGTGAGGAACAACCCCATGACCACGCCGATGAGCGAAAAGGAGACCGCGGAGATGATGATGAGTGGCTGAAAATAGTCATTGAACTGGGACGAAAGGATCATATAGATCCCGAGCAGGGCGATGAAAAACGCGAACGTGAGTGACCGGTAGGATCGGCTGGTCGCCTCGAACTCCCCGCCGTAGGAAAGGGAGACGCCAGTAAACTTTTCCCTCTCTTTTTCAAAGAATTCGCTCACCAGCACCTGCGCCCTGGCCGGGGAAAGCTGTGCGCCGGCCGTGATGTTCGAGGTGATGGTGACGGTCGGCTCTCCCTTGTAGCGGCTCCGGACATTCGGCTCACTCTCATATGAGACATCCACCAGATCCCGAAGCAACACCGGCGACGAGCTGTGTTCGATGACCGGAACGTCCAAGATATCCATAGGATCGGAAAGCCCCGCACTCCGGGTGTTCCCCTTGTCATCCTGTCTCGCGAGCCGCACCAGCAGAGCCACCTCTTCGTCAATGCTTCTGAATTCCCCGGCATGATAGCCGTTCAGCGCGCCAGCCACCAGTCCGGTCACATCCCCGGGGCGAAGCCCATATTCAAACGCCCTCTCCTGCTTGGGCACATATCGGACGGTTCGATGGAGATCGGGCCGGTCATCATCCAGATCCGTGAGCGGGGCAAGCTCCGGCTCGGTAGTCATGTATGCCATGACGGCATCCGAGACGGCCAGCGCGTCATCCATGGTGATCCCTGTCACCCGGATATTCACGGCCTTGCCGGTGGGAGGGCCGTCACTTTCGGGAAAGACTTTGACAGCGGGCATAAATCCGGTTCCCCTGTATTTCTCCACAGCATACACCTTGAGCTTCTTCCGGATGTAGTCCAAATGGAGCATCGGATCATCCGTCGGATTTTCCGGGAAATTCCGGTCTTTCTCCTCCGGCAGGGTCACGACGATTTGACCGTAGTGATGCCCGGTGTGATACTGATAGTCCTCATCCTGGTAGTCCCCGGCAGATCCCAATGCGGACTGGGCCTGATCTTCCCCTATGGACATGATGAATCTGGAGAGATCCCGCACCACCTCATCACTCTTCTCAATCGCGGTTCCCACCGGCAGCTTGATGGTGACATGGTATCGGAAATAGTTGCCAGGAAAGAATTTCACCTTGATCAGCGGGACCTTGCCGGTCGCGGAGAGCACCAGAATCGCCATGGCCGAGAAGAAGAGCAGGATGATGAACGTGAACGCGAGGAACTTGTGATTCAGCAGTCGGATCAGGACCCAGCGATAGATCTTCCAGAACGGCGAAAAGAGCCCCGATTTCAGATGATGGTACGGATCCTCATCCTCGCTCACGGTATCCCCTTCGATCTTTTTGGGGCCCCAGTCGAGGATATGGATGGGAAGGATGAACAGGGCCTCCAAGAGCGATGCGGCAAGGGCAAAGGTCACGGTCTTGGGAATCTGGGCGAAGAACTCGCCTGTGCTTCCGCTCATGATCAGCATTGGAATGAACGCGAGGACCGTGGTGAGCGCGGAGCTGATCACCGGCGCCATCACCTCCCCGGTTCCGTCAATCACCGCATTCCTTTTCGATTTCCCCATCTGAAGATGTCGGAAGATGTTCTCCATGATGATGACCGCGTCGTCCACCATGATCCCGGTGACCAGCACAAAGGAGAAGAGGCTGATGGTGTTCAGGGAGACGCCGGTGACGTGCATGATGATGATGGTGCATAGGAAGGCGAAAGGGATGCCCACTGCGGTCAGCAGCGCGTTCCTGAATCCGAGTGTGATCCAGAGCAGGACGGTCACAAGAACCATGCCGAGGATCAGGTTGCCGCCCAAGGTCTTCACCGAATCATTGATCTCAATGGTGGAGTCATTGGTGAAGACCATTTGGATGCCGTCTTTCTGATGAAGTTCCTCGAACTTCTGGGAAACATCCTTGACCCGTTCGGAGATGGTGATCGCGTTTCCTTGGACCTCCTTGATCACCCGGAGGCTCAAGGTGTTCTCTCCATTTACCGAGGGGATTCTTGTAGGGTCTCGGTAGCTGATTCTCGCATGGGTCACCAGATCCCGGATCCGTATGAAATTGCCGTCCCCGTCCCGGCGTACCACGATGTTCAGCACTTCCTCCTGAGTGCGGAGCTTTCTCCCGGCATCCAGCATGTATTCGGTCGCTTCGCTTCGGAAGCGTCCAGTGGGGATCTTGGTGTTCGCTGATCGGACCGCCTCAGCGGCCTGGTTGAAGGTGATCCCGTATCTCCGCAACTTTTCAGGGTCTATGGAGACATGAAACTCCTTGTCGTAAGCCCCGGAAATCTCCACGTTCCGGACATCCGGCAGGCTCAGTATCTGGGCCTTCAACTCCTCAGCAAGCAGCTTGAGACTTCTCGGCGGGAGGTCTCCGGTGATGTTGGCCATGATGACCGGCAACCAGACATGGGTGTCAATATAGTAGAAGATCGGCTCGTCCGCACCGGCCGGCAGTTCATCCTTGATGTTCAGAATTCGGAAGCGAAGTTCATCATAGAGATCCTTGTAATCCGAATCGTCAATGAACTTCACCATCACCGAAGAGACATTTCTCTGGGAAGTTGACTGGACAAACTCCACATATTTCAACCCGTCCAGCGCATCTTCCACTTTTTTTGTGACCAGCTCCTCCACATCCTCGGCAGATGCCCCGAAATAGATGACATCAATAAAGACCTTGCCGATGCCCACACTCGGCATGTTCTCCACCGGAATGGTCAGAATGCTGAACACCCCGGCGATCACCAGAATGACGAAGACCACATTGATGAACACCGTCTGTTTTATGGAAAATCGGACAACAGATTTCATACGCGCCTCGAAGTTTGTCAGTTGATTGTTGATCATTTGGATGTTGGCTCCGAGGAGTTCCTCGACATATCCAACATGACAACTCTCTCTTTCTCAAAGACTGTTGTCAATCCCAAACAATGCAAATGCGCCGTGCAATATGTCTCGTGTGGCCTCGTCCGGCAATATCTCAGCAAAGAACGATCTGAATCCCTTCAACATGCAGTTCGCCACAAACGAATACTCCTCCTTTGGATCTTTCTTCAACAACAGGAAATTGAAGTCAGCCCTGAACCTTTCCCTCATTGCCTTCAGGAAGTCTTCCTTGTTTCTGATTTTCTTGTCCTGAACCTCCTGCCTGATTGAGAAGGCCGTGTCCCATAGCCGTTTCCTGACTTCGGTTATCATTCTGTTTCTCACCCAAACCAAGCCATCCCTGTTGAGACCGCATGCCTCTATGGTTGTCTCAGCTCGCCGAGAACCGTTCTTTTTCCTCATCACACCATGAATGTCAACCGTGAGATGCTCCTCGGGAGCGTCAATCTCGGGATGCAGGATCAGCGGATTCTCAGTGCGAAATGATTCGGAGTCCGCCCTCCACTGCGCCCTGTCCACCTGTGGCTGACAGATACGCCTTTTCTCATCCGCCACAGGAAACAAATGTGACTTCTTATTGTTGCAGACGCCGCAACTGCTTATCAGATTGCTCCACTCATATGTCAGCCAGTAATAGCCGGGGTGGCCATCTTCTCCCTTAACCCTTTTTTTGGGGCGGTAATGATCGACGAACATGAGACTCGACACACCGAGAACAGATTCGCAATAGCCGCATTTGTGAGCATAAATTCCGCATAATGCATTGACTCACGGAAGTGTGCCTGTAAACATGCTCGTTCGCGTTGTGATTTCTTCCCTCATGCAACGCTTTTTCCATCGCAAGTTGAGCCGTTTCGGAGGTGAGCCCTCTTGGAATTTTCGCATGATCCTTTCTCACCTTGATCATCTCAGTTGTCCTCCAACCAGTCTTTCGGAATCGGATTTGCTGTTCGGGAGGCTTCCTTGATTTTCTCCTCCAAGGCCCTGCGTTCACAGATTTTTTGGTAGTCGTCCTCCGGATCAAGGTCCGCATAGCCCGTCAAAGAATCGCTGAACAATGATTCCAGATTGAACAACGGAGAGGTCAGCAGGGCATTGGGATGCAACCTGCCCACGTCAACTCCGACGTCCCGGACCCGGGTGCCATGGACCTCATCCCGCTCGACGACAAGGAATCTGGAACCTTCGGGCGCGGCCAGCAGGGGGATCGGGCTGTGGGTGCTGCATACGAACTGCACTTGGGGAAACGCCCGGGTCAGCAACTTTGGAAGTTCCCGCTGGCAGACAGGGTGGATATGCACGTCAAGCTCGTCAATGACCACAATTCCCCTCAGGTTCTCCGGATCGGTCTCCTGCGGCTGCCTCTCGAAAAGACGGATCAGGATGTCCCCGACCGTCGCGAGGAGGGTCTTATGTCCGCTGGCAATCTCATTCATGCCCGCCCAGCGCCCCTTTTCCCGAAAAAGGAGCCGCCTGCCTTTGAGTCTGATTTCCGAGACATTTGGCATCAGTCCGGCCAGCAGCCTGAGCGAATTGTTCAGACGCCGGCCCGCATCGGGATTCAGACCCTCCTCAAGCTTCTCATCCTTTACCCATCGCTCAATGTTTCGCAGATTTCCCCTCTGGTCCAGCAGGCTCCTTTCCGGATCAACATCCTCCCGCTCCTGTCCGATGCTCCGATCACCTTGTATCTCCAAACGTGAGGGGCCATAAGCGCAATAATAGTCGGGACGCTCCACACCGGACCATGCCCGTATTTCCGGATGCCATGCAATGGTGTTTGTATTCTCCCGCCCCTGTATCCTCATCTGCACACTGATGCGGCAGTCCTCCTGCCCTTGAAGCAGGCTTCCCGCATTTTTGGGGCCGCATATCCCGATGGTCAGGGCTTGGAGAAAGACGGTCTTCCCGACTCCGTTCTCACCGACAAGGAATATCCACGGTGTCCTGTCTGTCAGATCCCGAATGAATGCCTTTCTGACACATTGAAAACGATCTATCTCAATTTGTTTCAGGGTATAAGGCAACGGTTTCTTCATATCTTAACTGTCCGTTGATCGTTATCTGGCGATGGGCGACAAGCAGCAGGCAACAAGCAACCTCCAACAGGCAACTCATGTTCCCATGCCCGATTGAAAGGGAAGGGTGAAATGAAACGCGGAACCCTCGCCCGGTGTGCTTTCCGCCCATATCTTTCCCCCCATCAGATCCACCAGACGGGCCGAGATGGTCAATCCCAACCCGGCCCCGGTGTGAACTCGGCTCAGGGAACTGTCGGCCTGGGTGAACGCCTCAAAGATGAGCGGCTGCTTCTCTGGATGAATCCCGATGCCGGTGTCCCGGATGACAAAATGGAGAATGACCGTGCCGGATGTCGGGTTTCTCTCTGCTTCTATGTGGATGATGACGACCCCCATCTCGGTGAACCGGATCGCATTGTCAATCAGGTGGAGAATGATCTGGCGCAGCCGAGCCGCATCCCCGAGCAGGATGTCCGGGACCTCATCCTGAACATGGCAGCTCAACTTCAGACGTTTCTCATGCGCCTTCATGGCCGGTACTTTCAATGTTTCATCAAGCATATCCCGCAGGTCGAAAAGCGCCGGTTCGAGTTGCGTCTGGCCAGTTTCGATGTCGGAAAAGTCGAGAATGTCACTGATGATGTCAAGGAGCGTACGGGCCGATTTTTGGGCTTCGCCAAGGAGGCGGCGTTGCTCAGAAGGCAATTTCATGGAGAGAACGAGCTGGATCATTCCGATCACCCCGCTCATGGGGGTCCGAAGCTCATGGCTCATGTTTCTGAGGAATTCGGCTTTGGCCCGGTTCGAGGCTTCGGCAGTCTCTTTGGCCATGGCCAGTGCCGTTTCTGTTTGCCTGCGCTCTTTTATCTCCGCCCGGAGATCCTCATTCAGATGGCGCAGGTCCGAGAGAAGTTTGTGATTCTCCAGTTCCACCCGCAAGGTCTTCCACGCCCTGTCAATGCTTTGCCGAACGATGCCGGGCGTGAATGGTTTTTCCAGAAAATCATAGACGCCTTCCTTGAACCCTGCCACCGCGTTGTTTTTGGTCGCGTAGGCGGTGATGACAATCGGAAGAATGCGGGGCCGGATGTTCACCGCGGCATGGATGAGGTCCATGCCGTCCATCTCCTCCATCATCAGATCCGCGAGAAGGATCTCAAAGGGCCCCTGTTTGAGTATCAGAAGGGCCTCTATGGGGGACTTTGTCACGGAAATTTCGTACCTTCCCTTTAAAATGTCACTGAGGGATCGGAGGACAATTTCGTCATCGTCGGTGATCAGGATGCGCGGAGAGGCTGGGGCCTCTGGAGAACGGGGACGATTCATCAGGCATCTCGCTGTGATTGCCCGCAGTTCCAGCGGATCCAAGGGTTTGTAAATGATTCCGTCCGCACCGAGCCGGAGCCTTTTGTTTTCGGATCGATTTGATTTCTCCGAAGACATCAGGATGGCAGGCGTTTCCGAATGCTGACGGGCCGTGCGCACGATCTCATCACACGCGGCACCCGGCAGTCCCTG
Source organism: Desulfobacterales bacterium (assembly GCA_029940115.1). Lineage (GTDB taxonomy): Bacteria > Desulfobacterota > Desulfobacteria > Desulfobacterales > 4be13 > JAOZRQ01. The sequence continues at coordinate 5,657 of JAOZRQ010000085.1, read as the reverse complement.
ATCCAGAAGGAGCGCGTCAACCGGTTCCCTGAGCAGATCCATCGCCTCTCTTTCAGACGCCGCCCCTCTGACCCGATACCCCACGGCCGCCAGTGCCGCGTTTACCGATTCTCGGATGATCGGTTCCTCATCCACCACCAATATGTTTGCCTTTTTTGTCATAGTTGCAACCTGTCGCAGAAAACGCTCTTCTCTCCTTTTCCGTCAGATGACGCCAGGCCCCTTCGACAAGCCTTCCGAGCCGGATATGCGCCACTCGTGTCCGCTTCAGCCGGATCACCCGGTTTCCCACTTTTCTGACCATGCGGCGGATCTGTCTGTTCTTCCCTTCTTTCAACACGATGCGAAACCGTTTCGGGGACAATCTTCGGACGTGTGCCGGCCGGGTTCGGCCTCCCTTGATGATCACTCCTTTTGCCATGCGATGGAGCGCGGTGTCAGATATGGCATCGGCCACCGCCACCTCATATTCCTTTTCATGATCAAAGGAGGGGTGGGAGAGCCGGTGATGAAGCCCCCCGTCATTGGTGAGCAACAGAAGGCCTGTTGAGTCCTTGTCCAACCGGCCCACCGGATAGATCCGGGCTGGGATGTCAATCAGCTCCATGACCACTTTGTCCCCCGGATGACTGCAACTGGTGACATACCCGGCCGGTTTGTTCATGGCGATGTAGATCAGCGGGTCGGATGCCGTTATCCGCTTCCCGCCGACTTCGACCCGGTCCTTGTCCGGATCGATCTTCGCACCCAGTTCCGTGACAAGTTTGCCGTTTACACGGACATGTCCGTGTGTGATGTGTTCCTCACCATGGCGTCTGGAGCAGAAGCCGGCGGATGAGAGGAATTTCTGTAGTCGCATGAGAGGCATGTTTATATTCGATGTTTGATGTTTGATGTTTCGCTCGTTACGAGGCTCCGGAAAAAGCCGGGTTTCTTGTCAATCACTGAATCGTTTCCAATGACTTACAGAAAAAGTTAAGACTTTCATTTAACATCATAAATTCGCTGAGATTTTTTGCTTTTCCAAACTTCTTGGTCAATTTGTCAAATTTTATCAACTCATTGCCGAGAGTCAAGACTTTCCTCTCTTTCTTTGAAAGCTTTTTGTTCAGGACTCTGTTCAACTCTTTTTTGGGGTCGTTATATCTGCAAGTATCACCTTGCCTGTCAGTATATATTGTAAGCACCCAAGCCTCTGTCTCTTCAATTGCAATTGCATAAAAAATTTCCTTGCTGAACTGATTTTCCAGCCATTCATTAACTCTGTCAATCACATTATCCCTCAATTCTTTGGAATAGGATGGATTGTCATGCTTCACAGGTCTTTCAACTTCATAATTTGTTTCTTCCGCTTCTGCCGTATCAATGTGAATGATGACATATCTTTCTTCGTCTATGCTGAAGAAATCAGATAGCTTCTTCTTTTTCATACAGGTTTCTCTGACAATCGCCCAGTTGCTGAATTGCTCCGCCCTCATCCGGTGAAGATCGGTTTCATCAAAATCCAACTCAGGTTGCAGATATTCGACATCTGATTTGTCAACAGACAGTTTTCCTTTGAGAATATTCGTAATGACTGCCAGATCACCTTTGCCTTCTGCAATGATGCCTATATACATGTCTGTCCTCGGACTCGTCTGAGGAGCGTTTCACTTGATGATCAAGTTTTTTCTGGGTTCTGGGTTCTGGGTCCTGGGCTCTAGGTCCCGGGCTTCCGGATTCCATAATGATTGACAATCCGGAAACAGGAACCAACGCCCAGAACCCAGGACCCAGAAAAAGCCGGGCTCCTTTCCTAAAAATTCTTGGGAAGCCCCCCTAAATATCCCCTCATCCACATCTCAGACAATTTTAACTTTTCATCCGTATCCGGCTTTGTTTTTATCCGTTTGAGTTGTGTTTTTCCATCTTCCTTTCTATATACAACAAAAAGTCTCTGTTCACTGTCATTCAGATTGATACCGTCCAATACAGCAGGATTATGGGTGGTGATCAGCACCTGTTTGTTGTTGATTCTTGAAAGATCGGACAATTCTTTGATCAGTGTGCGACAGATTCTCGGATTCAGACTCGATTCGATGTTGTCTATCGCAAAGAGATACGGCGTTTTTTTGCTTATGAACAGGGCCAGATAAAATAGGATGTACAGCAGACCGTCATTCGCGTTCTCAGCGGAAAAAATGTTGTTCATCTCCTTTTTCCTCATAAATCTGTCTTTGAAATACAAAACAGAATTGCTTCTGCCCAGTTTGTGCCCCTTGAATTTGAAAAGGTCCTTTTCATCAATGAGAATTTCATCTAACCAAGATATCAGGTAAAGATGTTGAGTCAGTTGTTCCCATTCCGCTTTGGCAAATTGAGAAAGCAGAATGTCCAGACTCTCTCCGTTAATGCCCAGAGGCGTCTTTTTGCTTTCCGATCCGATGCCTCTCAGGGCTTTGGCATTCAAGTTGAAAATCAGATACTCGGTCAATTTGCAAACATCATTGACAAGCCATTTATGCCATTTGCCAATGCCTTTATCGCCTTTATCCGGCATCTGGGGCAAGTTTATTTCAGCGTCATCAATCATATACGTCCGATCCTCATCCTTCCATTTTGAATAGATGTCTTTCTCATCTTCACAATATAATATTGAGCGGATGGTAAATGAGCTTGACACCTTCTCAACCCCTTCCTGAAATTCCAAATCAACACTCATCTTTTTATTCTGTTTCAATCCGGTAAAGGAGCTGAAGGTCAGATCAGGTTTGACAACCCTGACCCCTCTGTTATACAGCCCTTCCACATCCAAATCCAACGACTTGGAGGCACTTGCCATTGCCAATGCCTCCAAAATATTTGTCTTGCCGCATCCGTTTTCACCGATGAATAGGTTCATTCTGCCCAAATCAATCGTCATGTCATAGACCGATTTGTAGTTTTTGATGGTTACTTTTTTCAGCATAATTTTTCATATCCTCTTTCCCGAAGCTCCCCGATACTTCGTCGCATTTCCTCGTCATAAATATAGGTGTAAGCCTCTGATATCTCATTGGGAACAATATCGTGATAATTTTCTCCGTCCGAATAGCCGATCCGCCCCGTCTCCCCGTCGTGGGACAGGGAGAGGAAACGGATATTGTCATCCGGGGTTTTCTGAATGTCAAACGCCTTCAGCAGAACATAATTATGGGTGGCAATGAACATCTGAACGCCGTCGCGCTGCAATTGCAGCAATATCCTGACCAGCGTCTCTGCCATTGAACGCGGTGAAGTTTTCCAATTGAAGCCGTTCTATCGTCATTTTATGCCTCGCTCTGTTTCTCCTTGTCGAAAATTTTCTTTACGCTATCCGCCTCTGCATTTCCGTATCATCCGTATGAAAGGATGAATCCGGTAAAGGGCGTGTCAGGCTGACTTCAAAGCATCCGATTCGGGCGGCTTCGCGGAGAAAATCAAATCCTGCGGATTCTCCCTTTGTTCCCGGAGGAGCGAGAAGACCGAAACCGACATCCTCGTGAGGATATATACCACAAGCTGATCCTTTTCCCACACAAAGAAGATATGGCCGTAAGTATGGCCTTTGATGATCAATTCACAGAGACTGCGGACCGCTTGGATATCGTCATTGTCAAGGGGATAAACCCTGAATCTTTCATGAATGTCTTCATCCTGTCTATTCAATTCAATCCACCCCCTGCTGACCATGTCTCTCAAGTATTTCCGCTCTTCATTGCTGAGAAAATCTTCTTTGATGACGCTCTGGGTGACAGAGCAAACCAGAACGGCCTCATCAAACTTCTGAGAAAAAAAATTGACGAACAGGTCAGTTGCCTCTTTTTCCCATTCTCCGAAGGGCACGGATTCATAGTATCCTATGAAATAAAGGGAATTTCCGTAACCCTGAAGATTTACAATCCTTTTTAATAATTTGAGGCTGTTGTTCACCTATGCCTCCGCCATCTGCTTGGAAAGGTACTTCATCATCTGCCCCACGACGATGGAGATGATCTCTCTCGGAAGGAAATCCGCGGGGGCCTCGGCCATCACCTTGTCCGTGATCTCCTCCGCACTCTTCTTCACATCCTTGTTGCGGGAGAGGCATTCCTCCAGAATGCTTCGGTCCGCTTTGGCCGCCTCTATGGTCATCTGGAGAAAGTCTCGGCCGTCTTGGCCGGTTCTCGCGCCATAGTGCTCCGGGAGGTGGACGTCAATCTCATACCCCGCCATCTTCTCCAAGCTTTCTTGGTACTTGTCAAAATTGGAGTTTGCGGCGGTGAAAATCTTGTCTCCAAAGGGAATCCCGCCAGCGTCCGACGCGAACATCGCCTTCTCCTCTGGCACATGGATGGCAATGGAGCAGGAGGAATGCCCCGGCACGTCAAGCACCTTCATGGTCAGATCGCCGCAGGGGAGGATATCCCCCTCCTTGACAACCTCCTCGACCTCAATGCCTTGGAATGAAAGCCCCAGTTCTTCGGCCGCCGCCTGACGGGCATTCTTTTCGATCAGCACCTGATTCATCTTCTCGATTCCTTGGATCACCTTGGGAAGAGCCAAGAGTTCCTTCGCCTTTGCAGACGCGGTGACTGTGGCATGGGGCCAGCGTTTTTTGAGGAAGGGGACGATGCCGCAGTGGTCAAAATGGGCGTGGAGGATGATGATCCGTCTGATCTTTTCCTCTTCGATCCCGAACATCTCCAGTTGCTCAAGGATTTCCGGGACAATGTGAACCATCCCGCCCCCGATGAGCGCGTATTCCCCCTCACCTTTGAGCAGATGGACATTCGACTCGTTGCGGCCGAGCAGCAGGATTCTGTCCGTGACTTTTCCGGGTGTGTTTATGATCATTCTGATACCTCTTTTGCAATTCGGTTAGTGGTGAAAAAAGTCATAAAGCATCTCAGAGAAACTCAGTTCTTTGAAAAAACCTGATTATAACGCTTTTCGGGGAGGGCCGCGTTCGGTCCGTGCACATGCCCGTGAACGTGCCTGTGAACGTGCACATGCCCGTGCCCGTGAACATACCCGTGCCCGTTGCTCATGAACATGAACGGGCACAGGCCTCTCCTAAATCCGTTATAATCAGGGAAAAACTTGGTTTTTTTGGAACAATGTGTCGCTCTCTGATGACCTGATGGTGACCTTCATAAAAACCCTTTTACCTCCGAAAGGGTCTGTTCATAAACTTTCTCCAACTGTCCGAGCAGGGATTCGATGCCGGAGAGGTCATCATTTTTGCCTTTGATTTCAATCTCCTCACATTTTTCTGAAAGAGCAACGAGGCCTAATGAAGCGCATTCCCCCTTGAATTTATGAGCAATTCTGGAGATATTGCCACTGTCTCCTTGCGCGGCAGCCTGTTTAAGTGATTCTGTCTGTTCCGCATATTCTTCATCAAACATGTCAATCATTTCCTCCAGAAAATCAGTTCCTCCGTCGTCCAATGTCTCTCGGATGATCTCCAGATCAAGAACAGTCATGCCGTTTTCCTCCCATGTAAATCAAGTTTGTGAGTTTGTGAGTTTGTGAGTTTGTTCGGATGCGTTTGCTACCGTGGGTTTCAGGCGAACAAACCCGGCTTCTCCAGCAGCTCTAGCTCGTTGTAATTTTATCGCTGATAATTTTTAACGCGAAGCCGGGTTTTTTCGGGGCTTTTTGGCAAACAACTTTTG
>JAOZRQ010000533.1:1549-4737 GCA_029940115.1 Desulfobacterales bacterium | reverse complement strand
CTAAAATTTCATTTCAGCACTCCGGAGTTATTTGGTCACAGATACCTAAGGAGAGAATTTTATGAAAAACATGCGATTGATCATTTTCAGCATTCTTCTGACGGGCTTTTTCCATCTTCCGCCCCTGCCGGCCCATGCACAGGTGGTCCTGGACGGCACCATGGGCACGGACGGCGCGTTGCACGGCCCGGATTATCAGGTCCGGGCGGAATACGGGTGCCAGGCGGGAGCGAATCTTTTCCACAGCTTCCAGACGTTCAATGTCAATACCAATGAGCGTGCGACATTCAGCGGTCCGAACTCGGTCCAGAACATCATCAGCCGGGTCACCGGCGGGACCTCGTCATGGATTGACGGGACATTGCGCTCCACCATTGACGGCGCGAACATGTACCTGCTGAATCCGGCAGGCATGATGTTCGGCCCGAACGCGTCTCTCGACATCACCGGATCGTTCCATGTCAGCACCGTGGATTACCTGCGCCTAGGCGGAAGCCATCGTTTTTACGCGTCGCCCCGGGCTGGCGAGGTGCTCTCCACCGCGGCTCCCACAGCCTTCGGCTTCTTGGATGACGATGCCGCGGGAATCACATTCAACGGAACGGAGATCGCCCAGGAGGACTGGGATGGCACCACCCGGGGACTGACTGTCCCCGAAGGCGAGACCATCTCCGTGATCGGCGGGGATGTCGAAATGAACGGATCATATTACAAGGTTTATCAGGATGAGGAGAAGACCGTCAGCAGGGAGACACGCCTCGGAACCCTCGACGCGCCCGGGGGCCGGGTGAACATTGCCGCCTCAGGCTCCGAGGGCGAGGCGATTCCCACGGATGGGGGGCTGGAGGTCACTTGGAAGAAGCCGGGGAACATCCGTCTGAACCATGCGCGGATCAGTGTCAGCGGCGAAGGCTCGGGAGACGTGTTCATCCGGGGCGGCACCTTCCTCATGGCGGACAGCGGGATTCAGGCCGAGACCGAGGGCTTGAGAGATGGGGGGGGCATAGATGTCGGGGCCGACTCCCTTTCCATGGAAAGGAGCGACATCTTCAGCAACACATGGTCCGAGGGCGGCGGCGGAAGCATATCGCTCAAGGTGACGGAATCGGTGGATATCTCCGATTTCAGCCGCATCTTTGCCGACGCGGCCGGCGAGACCGAGGACGCGGGGGACGCGGGAACGGTCCTGATCGAAACCGAAAGACTCTCAATGTCCGGGGGCGGAGCCATCTCAAGTGACACCTACGGCGGCGGAAAGGGTGGAGACGTGACCCTGCGTGCGTCGGAATCGGTGGACATCTCCGGCGAGGTGACCAAAATCTTCGCCGGCGCGGAGGGGACGCACCTGGAACCTGGCGAGGCCCCGGGGGATGCCGGAACCCTCTCGATTGAGACGACGCGGCTCTCCCTGTCCGACCACGCGATCATCTCCAGCGACACCAAGGATGGCGGCGGAAGGGGCGGGGACATCGTCATTTCCGGTGCCGGAGGGGAGATGGCCGAATCCGTGAGTGTCTCCGAGGACGGACGGATTTACTCGGGAGCGTATCTCGTGTACATGGATGAGGGGAAGACCGGTGACGGCGGAACGGTCGAAATAAGGGCCAGGGAGGTCTCCTTCACACACGGCGGACGGATCAGCAGCGAATCGGACGGACCCGGAAGGGGCGGAGACGTCACCATCCGTGCGGAATCGGTCCGGTTCTCTGGAACAGGCAGCGAAGGGGAGATGAGCAAGGCATACACCTCCGCGCTGAACCAGGAAGAGACCGCGGGAGACGCGGGAGACATCCTCATTGAGGCGGATCATGTGGTGTTCGACAATGAGGGCGGCGTCACCGCAAGCACCGAGGGTCCGGGGACTGCGGGCGTTGTTCGGATAGACGCCGGCCAAGTGGCGCTCGGGGCCGGCGCATCGGTCTCCTCGGCAAGCGAGGGGGGCGTAAACGGCGGGGACGCGGGGGTGATTGACATCCATGCGGAGTCTGTGATCACCCTGGACGGCAACAGTTCCATAACCACCGAGACGGCGGGCGATGGGAAGGCGGGCGACATCACCCTGACGGCTGCCGACATCCGCCTGAATGACAACTCCTCCGTCACCTCGGCAAGCACGTCGGAATCCGATGGGGCCGGGGACGCGGGGATGATCCTCTTGGATCTGACCAGATCCGTGATCGCGGAGAGCGGCAGCGCGGTGACCACCGAGGCCGAGGGCGGAGGCGGGGGAAAGATATTCATCCGGGCGGGCGGCCGGATATATCTGCTTGACGGCGAGATCACCAGCAGCGTGTGGCAGGGCTGGGGAAACGGCGGGGACATCACCACCGCGTCGGAACATGTGGTCCTGAATCGGAGCCCTGTCACGGCCAACGCCATCGAAGGAGACGGCGGGGCCATCTTCATCGTGACGGAGAACTTTCTGAAATCCCAGGACAGCAAGGTGACGGCCACGTCAAAGCGGGGCAATGACGGAACCGTCCGGATCGAGGCCCCGGACACCGATGTCAGCGGCGCCCTCGTCGTGATGCCGGAGAACCTGCTTGACGCGACGCGCTGGATGAGGACGTCCTGTGCGGCCCGGGACGCGGAGAATGTGAGCCGATTTGTGATAAGGGGCCGGGACGCGGTCCCCACCGCATTCGACGACTGGCAACCGAGTCCCCTGACATGGTCCGACGAGTTGCAGGATCAGGATGCGGAGGAGCCCGCATCCGGCGTGGGACACCTGAGACTTCGGCGGCTTGATGACGAGGAAAAGGAAGACGTTCTCCTGAAGTTTCGGGGACTGTTCAAAAAATGAAGGATGAAGGCTGTCAACGGCAACCAATTGATTATATTGCTTTTTTTTAGACCGTCGTCCTGATAGTGAGGCGTGAGGCGTGAACGGATGAGGGGGGTGCCAAAGTCGCACTTTGGCAGTGGGCCTTCCGCCGAAACACGGGCGCAGGCATGACGACCATGAGCGACAAGGGACAAGGGTCAAGGGACAAGGGACAAGGGTCAAGGGTCAAGGGACAAGGACGAGCCAGCCCCGGCCCTGCCCGGCTCGGATTGACAAATCCGAGCCCCCATCCGGAGTGCCAAAATGAAATTTTGCCCGAGCCGAAGGCGAGAGACAAGGGTTAGGGTTAAGGACGAGCCAGCCCCGGCCCTGCCCGGCTCGGATTGACAAATCCGAGCCCCCA
>JAOZRQ010000533.1:0-1449 GCA_029940115.1 Desulfobacterales bacterium | reverse complement strand
TCCGGAGTGCCAAAATGAAATTTTGCCCGAGCCGAAGGCGAGAGTCACCCCCATCCTCCGGAGTGCCAAAATGAAATTTTGGCAGAGCCGAAGGCGAGAGACAAGGGTTAAGGGTTAAGGACGAGCCAGCCCCACAGCGGATGAATGTCAGGCTAGGAGGCAATTTGAGAATCGCTCTGCGGAGTGAACCTGAAATTCGGGACAAATCTCTGAAGGAAATGCTTGACCATCTGGTTGTCATATGACATGTTTGGCCGATGGTGATGCGTGAGACGTGAATGAGGAACTTCAACCCAAGACTGGACAAGGAGGCAAAGATGAGAAGACTGATGTCTGCGGCAATTGCATGCCTGATGGTCATGGCGGTCCTGCCCGGTGCGGCCTGCGCGGGGAACATCGACTCCCCCGGGACCCCTCATCCGGCAGCGGGATGTATTCGGTCTTGGAACTTTACAATTACCTGATCAGCGGCACGGAGCCGACGATTTCCGCCAGTTTCGAGAATCCCGCGGGAGGTCCCGGCTCACAATGAGGAGCACAAACGACATCTACGATGTCAGCGCCGAGTTCAACATGTGCACGGCAACGCCGGCCCAAGTGCTGGACACCCATCAGTTTTTCAACACGGATTCCGACAACTGGGGGCCTGTGTCCGGAACCATCCCCACCCAGTCGGTTGACAACAGCACGGTCAGCCAGCCGGCAGGCTATTACAGCGCCTTTGACCTTTCAGCTGCTGACACTGATCTGGCAGCGGGAAACATAAAAAGCGGTGTCACCATCTTCGGTGTGGCAGGTGATTCAAATGTGGTGGACACGGGTGCCGGCGACGCTGCGGCAGGGGACATCCTGACCGGCAAGAAGGCTTATATTGACGGAAGCCAGGTTGACGGAAGTGTCGCTGCCGGCGCCAACGTGTCCGGCGGAAACGGTCTGAAGACATTCACGATCACCGACGGTCTCTATTCCTGCTCAAAGACGGCCACCGCCAATGACAGCGATCTGGTGACAGGAACCATAAAAAGCGGTGTCACCATCTTCGGCGTGGCCAGAATCGGGGAGGCAATGCGGCCTTTCCGAGTGTGCCGGTTTTATCATTGTGCGTCCGTCCCGCCTCTCCGTGTTTTTTCGGAAGGCATGAGCATACAGGCTGTCGTACCCCGGAAGGGGATCGGGAGCCGGTGGTCCCGGATGTGAAACAATTTTCCAAATTGTTTTCACCGGGAAAAGTGGACGGATTTTACGTCGTACTCGGGCGACCCGGCCAACGCATGGAACGTGAACCTGAACAACGGCAACGTGAACAACGACGACAAGACCGATAGCCGTTATGTGTGGCCGGTGCGAGGCGGAGAATGATGCTGCAACTCACCGCCCTTTTCTCACAAAAGGGCGCATTACTCTCGTTATGAAGCCCCGGCTTTGTAACTCACTTGTACAGGAGCGAGA
>JAOZRQ010000532.1 GCA_029940115.1 Desulfobacterales bacterium | reverse complement strand
CAAGGCGATCACATTATGAAAAAACTTCGCATAATCATCTGCACACCGGACATGAACCGCCCGGTTGCGAGAAAATGTATTGACCAGATCAAGGCAACAGATCTTTCAGATGCCGAACTCGTCATTGTTGACAATGCTTATGACAGAAATTTCAGTCATCCTGCTGTAATGAACCGGTTTCTGAACCAGGGGGATGACCTGCCCGTCATCTTTGTGGATGATGATGTTGTGATTGACGACAAGGATTGGCTCAGTGCCTTGCTGAAAACTTCCGAAGCCTGTGCCGCGTCAATTGTGGGTTGTGTTCATACATTCGGGAGCGGTGAGGTGAACCACACCGGGATCCTTGCATATAAAGACGCGACAAGCGAGCTGATGCGGGAGCCGCTCTCTTCCGAGAAATTTGTTTATGTCCCGGGGGTCAGCAGCGCGGTGGTGCTGATCAGGGATCCGCGTGAACTCTCTTTTGACACCATGTTCAAAAAATATCAGCATGATATTGATATTTGTATGCAGGCATGGGCCCAGGATAAAAAGGTTGTCTGCTGCACAGAACTGAAAGTTGTCCATATTCAGGCCGAGTATATGTCATCACATCCCGGGTTCCGGGATATTCTTGATCAGGACAGCCGGTATTTTCAGACAAAATGGGGAGAATACGCGAGACAAGCCCTGTATAACATTCCCGAACTCCGTGATTTTGCAGAGATGGCCTGCCAAAGAAACTGGGAACGATATTACAACCAGGCCACCCGGGTTTCATCTGAAGATCCGGAGAAAGCCGCTGAAATGCTGAGAGAAATCATCAGGGAGTGCCCTTACCAATGGCGGGCCGGGAGCGCGTATTATCACCTTTATCGGATTGAAAAAAATCGCTCCCATCTAAAAAACTGCGTGAGATTGCATCCGTATCACATGAAGGCGAGAAGCCTGTTGCGTGATGCGTGATTTGTGATGCGTGATTCGTGATTTGTGATGCGTGATTCGTGATGCTCGTACGAGTCTGGATTGTTTCGGATTTCGGGCATCCTTCATTTTGCCTGAAAAGTAGTTCACACTTTCAGGCAAATTGAGGAGTTTGCAGTTCCGCCTTCAGGCGGTGCCGCACCGCCTGAAGGCGGAACTGCAAACTAGAAAGTGTAAACCCATGGATGAAGGATGCCGGATTTCGGATTTGTTTCGGGTTTCGGATTTCAAAAAGGGAGTATGGAATGCGTCAATTCAATGTTATCAGAATAGGAGCGGGGATCACTCCTCATGACCCGATATCCCCGGAACTTGCAACCTCCCTCTCCCATTTTGCCTCTGATCTGGCACAATGTTTTCATCATCAGAGTTCCTGTTTCTGGTATTATAACCGGGAAGTTCTGACTGCCAGAACACGGATATTTCAGGCCGCGCTGTTTGAGGAGAAAAGGGCTTACCTTGATTACATATTACTGGCAAACAGGCCCGAATTCCTGAATCTTGAGCTTGTCAGAAAGATGGTCCGGATTGCGGAGGATGAATATTCGAATATCGTATTATCAGAAAAGAGAGACGAAGCCGAAACCAGTAAGCAGGCATATGATTTTCTGCTGGCCCCGGCAGATTGCCTCAGAAAGTTTGCCGAAACATTTCCGCCGGACACATGGCCAGACCATATCTTCCCTGATTCCGTGTTTCTGAGCAGCTTGTCAGAAACGGGCTTTTCGATTCACCACATCCCCGACTTTTCTGATTCCTATGAGAAGCCTGCCTGGCTCAGACCCTATCAGTTGCCCCGGGATGTCTGTTTTTTTCCGACAGTTCCGGTCACAAACCAGAATGCCGATTCCCAGCTCGCTCTCAGACTTTCAAGCGCACTAAAGGCAATTTCGGAAATACATCCTACAGATCGCCTGCTTGTCTATGGCGCGGGAACGCTTGCCGAGGCGATTGTTCCGCTGATTCAGCAGAATGTCTCGCTGGTGGCGGATCAGAATGAAGAATTGCATGGTCGGCAATGGATGGACATGATGGTTCAGAATCCCGAAAAACTCCCGGAATTTCTGAACGACTTCGATACTCTCCTGATTACCCCTCTGGGCAGAGAAACGGAGATCATCGCCAATCTCAGACGGATTCTGGGGGATCGCGTTAAACAACTGAAGATTATTACTCTGGACAGCGGGGTTACGCAGGGGAGATCATTGGAGACTCACAAAGTGAACTTTGCACTCCGGAATGCGCCCCATTCGGATACGCACAAAGTAAACTTTGCACTCCGGAATGAGAGCCCCTCATTGGACACGCACAAAGTGAACTTTGCACTCCGGAATGACAGGGAGACTCACAAAGTGAACTTTGCACTCCGGAATGACAGGGAGACTCACAAAGTGAACTTTGCACTCCGGAATGACAGGGAGACTCACAAAGTAAACTTTGCACTCCGGAATGAGAGACCCTCATTGGAGACTCACAAAGTGAACTTTGCACTCCGGAATGACAGGGAGCTGACCAGGAGAGGGGTATTATATGTCGGATATGTGTGCAACATCCGCTGTGTTTTCTGTTATTACGCGTATAAACCCGCCAAAAAATGGCATTCGCTTGAGGAATGCAAGCAGGATGCGACTTTGTACAGAACAGCTTATGGCAACGAACAGGTGGACATCACCGGAGGTGAGCCGACAATCTATCCGCATGTTCTCGAACTTGCGGAGCATTGTCGGGAGATCGGTTTGCGGCCCAGCCTGATAACCAACGCCATTATCCTGGCCAACATGGAAAAACTCCGGGAACTCAGAGATCACGGGGTTCATGATTTTCTCTGTTCTGTCCACGGTCTCGGAGATGTGTATGAGAGTATCACCAATCGGCAGGGTTTATGGTCCAAGCTAACGCGGGCCATGGCCAATCTGGACAAGGCAGAGATGAAATGGCGAGCCAACTGCACCATGACGGCCATCAACAAGCATCAGCTTAAAGAGATAGCCGAATTCGTATTTCAGAACGGAGCGAGGATAATCAACTTTATCAGTTACAATCCCTTTTATGAATGGGCGGCCAAGACAGATATTGACTTCCAGGCCAGGCATTCCGAAATCGCACCGTATCTTGCCGAAGCTCTCGAATATTGCGATGAAGCAGGTCTCGAGGCCAATGTAAGATATTATCCTTTCTGTCTGACAAAGGGCCATGAGGAGAAGTGTCACAATTATTCCCAACTCAGTTATGATCCGCATGAGTGGGACTTTTGCAGTTGGTTCTCCGAAAAGACAAAAAATCCTTCAAGCAAGATGCCGTATTATTTCAACCTGATGGCCGACAACAAGGAGGAGCTGCACCTCTTTTTCGCACAAAAGACAAAACATGTCAGCTACTTTCGGAACCAAATATGCGCGGGATGCTCAATGGGATTCTTATGCGACGGTTTCACCAATCAGTATGCCGGAAGATTCGGCATCGGTGAGATGCGGCCCCACACTGGGGATTATATCACCGATCCAGCGCATTTCATCATCAGACAGCGGAAAGTTGATGACTGAACGACTCAACAACGAAAGAGGAAATTACAATGCCGACTTGCAGCGTTGTCATGCCGGTCAGAAACGGGGAGCGGTTTGTGGGCGAGGCTATTGAAAGCTTGCTCACCCAGACCGTCAGACCTTCGGAGATCATTGTTGCCGATGACGGTTCCGCAGACAGGACACCGGAAATCCTCAGAAGCTACGGCACGGCCATACAAATCATCGCCCTCTCAGGTTCGGGAGCCTCCGCTGCGAGAAACGCAGGCATCCGCACGGCCTCGGGAGAACTGATAGCATTTCTGGACAGTGATGACATCTGCCTCCCCGAACGCCTGGAAAAACAGATCCGGGTACTTGAATCAGACCCCGACGCGGCCATGGTCTTCTGCGCCATGGCTTATGTTGACGAAAACGGGAGGCTTTCCGGTGGTGAGATACGGTGCCCCGAATATCGTCGGGAGGGATTTCAGGGCCAGCTTTTTGAACGGAACCGCATCGGCTCCACCTCCGCGGCCATGGTCCGCAGGCAAGTCCTGAAGGCTCTCGGAGGATTTGACGAGGCACTGGCTTACAACGAGGAATACGATCTATGGCTGAGAATCGCCTCGCAACATCCGGTTGCCCATGTTGACGAAGTTCTCCTGCACTACCGTCTGCACAATGAGAACATCAGCCGTTTCCGGGAGGAGCAACGGCTGAATGAGATCAGGGCCATGACCAAGCATTCCGAGGATTCGATTCGTGAGGCACTGGGCAAGACATATCCGGATCCGTATGCGGCTGACCTGGCTTTCGCAAGGGTGCTGTTCCGCATGGAGCGTCTTGACAAGGCCGGGGATGTCCTGAACAGACTCAGGAGTGACGGTCATGAGACACCGCTCCTCCATTTCATTCTCGGGAATGTTTATATGAAACAGAAAGCACTGCCCCAGGCAGAAGAAGCTTACCGGCGATGCCTCGGACTCGATCCTGACTATGCGGCGGCATACAACAACCTGGGAGTCATCTTCGCGGCTCACAATCGTCACGATGACGCCCTCCGGGCCTTTGAGACCGCCCGCAGATTGAAACAGCATTACAGTGATCCCTGTCATAATCTGCTGTGCCTCGGGAAAGGCGATTGCCAGGAGATGAGACCCACCTTTGCCCCGTTGCGGGCGGTTCTGAAGCCGGTCATCCCTTCGACCTTCGACCTTCGACAAGCTCAGGGACCGGTCGTTGAGCTCAGGGACCGGTCGTTGAGCTCAGGGACCGGTCGTTGA
>JAOZRQ010000531.1 GCA_029940115.1 Desulfobacterales bacterium | reverse complement strand
TCATCCCTCACATCTCATCCCTCACATCTCATCCCTCACATCT
This sequence comes from Desulfobacterales bacterium, assembly GCA_029940115.1. Lineage (GTDB taxonomy): Bacteria > Desulfobacterota > Desulfobacteria > Desulfobacterales > 4be13 > JAOZRQ01. The sequence continues at coordinate 4,710 of JAOZRQ010000531.1, read as the reverse complement.
CATCCCTCACATTTCATCCCTCACATCTCATCCCTCACATTTCATCCCTCATATTTCATCCCTCATATTTCATCCTTGGGAGGCTTTATGGATCTGATGTCGGCTGAACTGACGGAGAAGCAGTTCAGAAAAGTCAGTCATCTAATTTACCGTTTGTGCGGGATCAATCTGAAAGAAGGGAAGCAGGCCCTAGTCCGAGCCCGTCTGATGAAACGACTGAGAGCATTGAAACTGCCAAGTTTCGATGCCTATCTGAAATATGTTGAGAGTGACAGCGGTCTCCAAGAGTTCAGCTTTCTCATTGATGCGATCACGACCAACAAGACCAGCTTTTTCCGGGAACCGGAGCATTTCAATTATTTGCGGGATGAAATACTGCCCAAGCTGAAGGGCCGGAGACTCAGGTTCTGGACAGCCGCGTGCTCTTCGGGTGAGGAGCCCTTCTCTTTGGGCATCCTCCTGTGGGAGTATCTCCCGGATATTGAGTTCAAGGATGTGAAGATATTGGCCACCGACATATCCTCAAGGATGTTGGAAAAGGCCCGTTTGTCCACTTACGGGGAGGAGGATATCCGACATCTTCCGCGGATGCTGTTGCAAAAATATTTCACCAAAGTCCAAGAAAGCCCCCGTGGCTATCAGGTCAGCTCCCCTATTCGGACCATGGTGCGCTTGGCCCGATTGAATCTGATGGATTCATGGCCCATGAAAGGCCCCTTTAATCTGATTTTTTGCCGGAATGTGATGATTTATTTTGACAAATCCACACAAGAGACGCTGATAAACCGCCTCTGGAATTATCTGGAACCGGGAGGCCACCTTTTTGTGGGTCATTCAGAAGGTCTCTCCTCCATTTCCCATAAATTCCGTTATGTGCGGCCGGCGATTTACAGGAAATAGTTGTCAGCTGTAAGCTCAAAGTGGCTTACAGCTTACACCTTACAGCTTATTAAGGAAGCACATGAGACTCGTGGTTGTAGTGGGCGATATGAAGGTCGGGGAGAAAGAAGACATGCTGGTGACCCATGCGCTGGGCAGTTGTCTGGGACTGACGGTGTATGATCCGACGGAGTGTGTCGGCGGGTTGCTCCATGCCATGTTGCCGCTTTCCAAAATCAATCCTCAGAAGGCGAAGGCCAACCCTTTCATGTTTGTGGATACCGGTGTGCCGCGGTTGTTCAGAAAGATATATGAGATGAGGGGGCAGAAGGCAAGGCTCATCGTCAAGGCCGCTGGTTGCGGCCGGCCTCTGGGGAACAATGAGATGTTCAAAATTGGGGAAAGAAATTACACCATACTGAAAAAACTGCTTTGGAAAAACAACATCCTTCTGGAATCCGAAGATGTCGGGGGCACAGTTAGCCGTACCCTCCATTTTGACATTTCAACCGGACAGGTCATCATCAGCAGCGGCGGAATAAAGAAATCGCTGTGAAACGTGAGGCGTGAAACTTGAGGCGTGAAACTTGAGGCGTGAAACTTGAGGCGTGAAACGTGAGGCGTGAAACTTGAGGCGTGAAACGTGAGGCGTGAAACGTGAAACATGAAATGTGATCACGCATCACGTTTCACGCATTATTTGTGAGGGGAGCAATGAATCAGCAATTCGTCAGGCGGAAAATGGGGACCATCTCTGTCATTATGATCTTGGCTTCGATACTTGTGTCCAGCGGATTCAGCATGTATGATTATATGAATGAAAGGGAGAAATTGAAACGCTATTTTGACGAGATCACCGGCCCGATTCCGAAACGTCTGGCAAACGGCATGCAAAAGTCGATCTGGTTTCTGGACAAGAACCTTGGCCAGAAGATGCTCCACTTGGAAATGGAGAACAAAAGAATATACGCTGTGGTTGTCAGGGAGGCAGATGGAAAAACAATTTTTCTTGCCGCAAAACGGGATGAAAATTGGGAGACAATCAAGTTTGACGGAGGGGAACATCTCCCGTCTCACTCCTCCATTCTCATTTCCCAGCATGAGCCGGTCATTTATGAGGAGAAGACCATCGGCCATGTGGATGTCTGGCTCACCACCCGCTTCATAAAGGAAGCATTGGGAGACCTTCTCATTTTCATGGCCATCAAGGTGGTGGTGATGAGCCTGTGTCTGGTCTTCCTTCTGCTGATGACCGTGGACATATTTCTTGTCAGGCCCGTATCCCAAGTCATCAGCGGCTTGGACAGGGTGCGGGGCGAGGTGGATCAGGCTTCGGGCCAAGTGGCCGCCGCCAGCCGACAGATGACAGACGGCGTGTCAAAACAGGCATCATCCGTTGAGGAGACCTCTTCCTTTTTGGAGGAGATCACCTCCATGACGCAACAGAACACCCGGAATGTCGCTTACGCGAATGACTTGATGATCAAGACGTCCCAGATCGTTGCCGAGGCTGCCGATTCCATGAAGAACCTGACGGATTCGATTGATGCGATATCAAAGACAAGCGACAAAACCAGAAGGGTGATCAAGACCATTCAAGAGATCGCATTTCAGACCAATCTTCTGGCGCTGAACGCTGCTGTGGAGGCCGCCCGGGCTGGGGAAGCCGGCGCAGGATTTGCCGTGGTCGCGGAAGAGGTGAGGAATCTGGCCATGCGTTCAGGCAACGCGGCAAAAAACACCTCTGCCCTGATAGAGGCATCCGTTCTTGAGACCCGAAACGGCATTGATCAGATCTATAAGGCCAACGAAGCCTTCACAAAGGTGGCTGAGAGTGCCAAAAAGGTGGGGGAACTGCTTGGCGAGGTGTCCGTCTCTTCCAAGGAGCAGACTCAGGGAATCATCCAAGTCAGCAGGGCCATGGAGTCCATAGACAAGGTGACGCAGGAAAATGTGGAGAGCACACGGGAAACGGCTTCCGCAATTGAGGAGATCAGGTGTCAGATCGGGCGCATGAGGGGGTTTGTCATGACGTTGGTGACGCTGATCGGTGACAAGAAAAGGGAAAGTCGGCGGTCGAAAAGCGCAAAGCCCAGAATCCGAAGCTGAAAGCCTGGACGCGGATGAAGGATGAAGGATGAAGGATGAGGTGTCTTCATACTTCCTGATCATAACGGAGCCCGTGCCCCGCCCGTTGCGGGCACACCCATATGTGTGCCCATCATGAGTGCGAACTTGGGAACCGACGCCCGTGCCCACCGACAAAGGGCACATCCCCAAAAGTCCACACTTGTGGTGTGCCATGCCCGCTATGCATGTCCACGTCCATGGGCGACGGGCATGTCCACGGGCAGGGCAGGGCACGGCCTCCCCTAAATCCGTTATAATCATACTTCACTTTTCAAGGCATGAATAGCAGGGGAATACCTATTCATAAACTTTTTGGTTGGAGCAGATGAGATAAATGAGACACATCGTTTTAGTCGGAAACATGAAGGTTGGGAAAGAAGGAGACACCATCGTAACCTACGCGCTGGGCACCAGTCTGGGGCTGATGGCCTATGATCCGGTCGTAAAGGTCGGCGGACTGTTGCATGCCATGTTGCCTTTGTCCAGATCCGATCCGCAGAAGGCGGCCACAAATCCATGCATATTTGTGGACACAGGCGTTCCCATGTTGTTCCAGGAAATTGCCGGCATGGGCGGTCAGAAGTCGAGACTGATTCTGAAAGCCGCAGGCTGCGCCCGGCCTGTGGGAGACAATGAGATGTTCAAGATCGGGGAGAGAAACTATTCTGTCCTGAAGAAAATACTGTGGAAAAACAGCGTTCTCTTAGAGTCCGAGGATGTCGGGGGAACGGCGAATCGTACCGTCCATTTCGACCTGACGACAGGTGAGGTGAGGATCACCAACTAGGCTTCGTGAAACATTCCATTGAGATGGAAAAGAGTGAGAGGTGGCGGGATCGGGCCATGTGCGTTTCCCAGCCCGGAACTCGATACTCGAAACAAAGAGGTTACACAAGATGTCAATTAATGTTCTTATAGTAGATGACAGTGGTGTCATGCGGGCCATGATCTTGAAATCCCTGCACATGAGCGGCCTTCCGCTCGGAGAGGCTCATCAGGCCGCCAACGGGCGGGAAGGACTTGACGTGCTCAACCAGCATTGGATGGATCTGGTCATTGTTGACATCAACATGCCAGTCATGAACGGCGAGGAGATGATAGACAGTATGAAAGAGAATCCCGAGACCAGAGACATTCCGATTGTCGTCATATCGACCGAGGGAAGCAAGACACGCTTGGAAAAGCTCCAACAGAAGGGGGCGGCCTTCATCCACAAACCGTTCACTCCGGAAAGGATCCGGGACACCATCAAAGATATCATGAACTTGGAAGGATGAAATGTGAAGGATGAAGGATGAAATGTGAAGGATGAAATCTGAGGGATGAAATCTGAGGGATGAAATGTGAAGGATGAAATCTGAGGGATGAAATGTGAGGGATGAAATCTGAGGGATGAAATCTGAAGGATGAAGGATGAAATGTGAGGGATGAAATGTGAGGGATGAAGGATGAAATGTGAGGGATGAAATGTGAGGGATAAAGGGTCAGGCTGTCGTGGATGCATAGCCGTAAGAGACCGGGCCCTGCGTGAGGCCATGAGGATCCATGCGATTAAATGTCGGCGACCATAAAGTACTCTCCCATTGCAACTCTGGCCCGTCTCTGATCACAGGCACTGGCATGACTCGCATGTCAATGCCCCCCCAAAGGCGGACACTCCCATCTGCAGCTCGTGGCTGACTGAAAAGATGCCGCCCGACC
>JAOZRQ010000530.1 GCA_029940115.1 Desulfobacterales bacterium | reverse complement strand
TGTGTACAGGACAAAAAATTGTGGGTGGCAAGAAACCCAGCTTTTTTCCCAAACGGGCAGATTTCCAAACCGGCAGAAAAAGCCGGGTTTCTTTCCTCTTTGGAACAAACTTTTCGACTTGAATGTTAAGGATGCCACTTTTGGAAATCATAGAAATCTATAGAGGTGACGTATGTCGAAACAGACGATGACCGCTCGTGTCGAGTTTGTCTTTCAGATTAACGAGAAACAACTCAGGAATGCGATAACATCCCTGCTGTCAGAAAAGACCAAATCATCCGTTCCCCGGCGGAAGGAAACTTTCCCGGACATTGACCCCGGTTCGGCCTTGAAAGAGGCAAGAATCCGGAAAGGCCTCAGCCAAAAAGAAGTGGCAGAGCAAGTGGGTGTCAGCCAAGTTTACATCTCCCAGATGGAAACTCAAAAACGGGTGATTGGAGAGGAGATCGCAAGACAGCTCGGCAAGGCTTTGAATGTGGATCATCGGATTTTCTTGTTATAGAGCCTTTAAGAGAAACCAAGTTTGACATCCTTGCGTTTTGCCTGAAAAGGAGAAAGTTTGTAGTTCCGCCTTTAGGCGGTGTAACGCCGCCTAAAGGCGGAACTACAAACTTTTCAAAAAACTTGGTTTCTTTTGGAACATAACCGTGACCATATCCCTGCCCAACGCTCCTACCGGGCAGGTTCCCCAAAAGGTGTTAAAACCCGAAAATGGCAACCTGATGCAAAGATCACTCAGATGCAAATCAAAACGGGGAACTGGAAATTTGAAGATTCCTTCAAGTTTTCACCCGCGCGTATGTGACCGCGACCAATCGTCAGTCTCAAGCCTCAAATCAGGTAAGGGACTGGGTGAGGGGATATCCTCCCCTGTCGGGAGCATATGTGCATATATGGCCAGTCGTCAGTCCCAAGTTGCAAGTTTTTTCCCCGCCGTCTTCCCCGATACCTGTCCCCGACGTCTTTTATCGGGGAAAAAACGTCGGGGACAAGCATCGGGGAAAAAATGTCGGGGACAAGCATCGGGGAAAAAATGTCGGGGACAGGTTTATCGGGGATTCAAGTTTCAAGTTCCATTTTCACTCCTCTGTGTGACGCTTCTCCCCCTCCTTCTCTCCTGCGCCTACTCCCAAGGCATGAAAGGAGAGGAGACATCCGGCCCATTGCCTTCGGTGATCAACTTCTATCGAGGGCCCCTGAATCGTCTTTCCGCGGTAAGACATGGGGCGTGTCCCATGTATCCGTCATGTTCCGAATACAGCAGGCAGTGCATTCAGAAACATGGGATGATCATTGGATGGATGATGACCTGTGACCGGCTCATGCGGTGCGGCCGGGACGAGACACAATCGGCTCCCGAAATACGGGTCAACGGGAAATGGAAATATGATGACGCTGTGGAGAGGAACGATTTCTGGTGGGAGAAAAGAGTGGGGAAGTGAGAGATGTCTTGGCGGTGCATCCGCTGAATTGACAAATCCGGCGGGATTCAAGACGTAAGCTGTAAGCGTCTTTACCGCTTAAAGAGCGTGTTGACGAAATCGCCCGCGTCATCGCCATACGCTGAGATGCGGATCCGCCGTGACTCGTCATCCAGTATCTCAAACGCCATGGCAATATGGTCGGCCAAGACCTCCGGGTCAACTCGGTCGGCCCATTCGATGGCGACGATGCCGTCGCGGTGAAGGATATCCGAAAGCCCGATATCCTCAATATCCGCAAGACCGTCAAGGCGGTAAAGGTCCGCATGATACAATGGATGCCGGGCCGGATACGCATTGATCAGGGTGTAAGAGGGACTGGTGATGTAATATTCATCCGAGACACCGAGCCCCCGGGCCAGTCCCTGAACAAAACAAGTCTTCCCGCTCCCGAGGTCGCCCGTCAGGGCGATGACAGTCCCCGGGGCAAGAATACCACCTGCCTTCTCCCCGAAAGTTCGGGTTTCTTCGGGAGAATTTGTCTGGATCTCTCTTTGTTTGATTATCATAGTGAAAATGCAGGCATCTATTAATCTGTTACTCGATGATCAAGTTTTTCTATGTCATTCCTGCGAAAGCAGGAATGACAGGCTTTTTGGGCATGGTTCCTTAATGGTCGCAGACGTTTGCTCCGGCGACAAGCGTGTTGTCCAGATACCCCTTGACAAGCTCCTCAGGTGCCAGAGGCGGCGCGCCGGTGACCACCTTTATGGCATTCTCCTCGAAAAGACTGACCGCGCGCTGGCCCATTCCGCCGGCAATGACAACATTGACATTCAGGTCATGAAGCCATTTCGGGAGCACCCCAGGCTCATGGCGTGGCGGTTCAAGGATCTCCTTGTTTTTAATCTCATTTTCCTCAACAGCGAGGATGGCAAATTCCTTGCAATGCCCAAAATGGGCCGTCAATTTTCCGTCTGCTAAAGGGATGGCAAATTTCATGAGATGGTTTCCTTTTGAATGGCTGACTGGTTGATCATCCTGAATTGGGCTTTCAAACATATTCCCGGCAATATCACCAAAGACGCTGGTCACTGGTGAATCCGCATGGTTTTCCTGGAAAGAGATGCCAGAATCACCGCATGAGACCATATTCGGATCAAAGGGAATTCTTCCCAGAAAGCGTATCCCCATTTCTCGGGCCGTCCTTTCCCCCCCGCCTGATCCAAAGAGTTGAACCGGTTCTCCGCAGTGGGGACACGAGAATCCGCTCATGTTCTCCACGAGTCCGAAAACATCCATCTTGACAGTTTTGCAGAAATTGATTGATTTTCTCACATCTCCAAGCGCCACCTCCTGCGGGGTGGTGACGATGATCGCCTGTGCGTCGGAGATGACCTGGGCCACCGTCAGGGGCTCATCCCCTGTGCCGGGCGGGGAATCGATCAGCAGACAATCCAAATTGCCCCACTCCACATCCCCGATGAACTGGCGAATCACATTATGTTTGATCGGGCCCCGCCAGATGATGGCATCGTCCTTGCTCGCGCTCAATGTTTCGATGGAAACGGCCACAAGGTTCTCCGAATAAGGCATCGGGATGAGCTTCTGCCTTTCGTTCATCCCGAGCATTCCTTTGAGTCCAAGCATCCTCGGTACGTCAGGGCCATGGATGTCCACATCCATCAGTCCCACCTTGAAGCCTTTTTTGGCCAGCGCGATGGCAAGATTGACAGATACGCTTGTCTTGCCCACACCGCCCTTGCCGCTCATGACAAGGAACTTGTTCTTGATTTTCTCCAAAGAGTTTTTGACCGCCGCATCCTGATCATTTTCCGCCTGTAAACGCTTTGCATCGCCGCAACTAGCTGTCTGACATTGTTCCATAATATCCCTCTTTCTTTGGTACTGGACTCTGGGTGCTGGGTGGGGTGATGAAAATGTTGCCAATATTCTCAAAAGTTGATCCCAGTCTTGTTCCCCGCATTTTGCAGGTGGCTGATTTTCAAGCCAAAAAAAATGGGGGGAACAAAGACGGGATCACAATCGGCAACTCTGTCTGTGACATTTTCATCAGCCTAGGTGCTGGGTACTCGGTTCTGGATTCTCATCAAGCCCAGTGACTGAAAGCCAGAACCCAGTCCGCAGTGACTGAAAGCCAGAACTCAGCGTCCGGAACCCAGAACCCAGCGCCCAGAACTCGACATCTATGCCCAGTGTCCCTCCACGTTTGGTGCCTCGGCCGATTCCAATTTGCCATCCTTATATTGAGAGATGACATCTGCCACCCGGCCTTTTGCGCCGGTGACAACCTTCACCCCCGCGTGCTGCAATACGTTGAAGGCCTTGGGGCCGCAATTGCCCGTGATCAACACATCCACATGGTTGTCCACAATGGTCTTGCCCGCCTGTATCCCCGCGCCTTGGGGAAGATCAAGATTCTGACTGTTCTCAACGACCTCAGGGACCATGGTTTCAGAATCAACGATAATAAAATAGGCTGCTCTTCCAAAACGCGGGTCCATCTCTGATGAGAAATCCTTGCCTGTTGATGTCACACCGATTTTCATTATATCTCCCTTTTAATTTGTAAGGATGAAGGATCAAGCATCCAGCATCCAGCATCGAGTCTCAATTTTCAATTTTCAAACGCCTAAACCTTCTATGATTGCAGGAGGGACACTTTGATGGCCTCCCCGTGCCGCAGGGTTCCTCCCATTTGTGACTGCATTTGCTGCATTTGAATATTCTGGATTCATTGACAACCGTATAATTTCCGCCTTCGACATTGATCGCCTTCCCGTTGATCAGGGCATCTGCTATCGTTTTACGTGCCTGTTGGATAATCCGCCCGAAAGTGGCCCTGGAGACTCCCATCTTGGCCCCTGCTTCCTCATAAGGCAGATCCATGAGATCGGCAAGGCGTATGGCTTCCCGCTCATCAATCGTCAGATGGACCTCCTCCAGATCCAGCATCGGGATGCCCCGTGGCTTGAAGTAACTGATATCCGAATTGAACCCTACAATACGGTTCTTTTTTGGGCGTACCATAACACTCCCATACAAATTGAGATTTGAAACTTGGATTTCAAATCTCCAAGTTTCACGTTTCAAGTTTTCATTTATGAGATTATACTCAAAAAATTAAAGTAAGAATTATTGGCATATTGTCAAGTGCAGTTTCTCAAAATCACCTGATTACAGGACAAAAAATTTCAACCTGTGCGGTCAAGAGTCAGAAGGCGGCTGTGAGCGGATTTTTCAGGAGGAATCCCCGCTGAAACTCAAAATGCGGAAGCTCGGGTACACGGAATCGGAGGCCAACCTGGCATCCT
>JAOZRQ010000529.1 GCA_029940115.1 Desulfobacterales bacterium | reverse complement strand
AGCTCAGTCGAACGCTCAGTCGAACGCTCAGTCGAACGCTCAGTCGAACGCTCAGTCGAACGATTGGCAAATTTGAACCGCCTTTCAGATTTGGCAATACGGCATGGAGTCCAGAATTCAGAACCCAGAATCGAGAACCCAGAACCCAAGGATTTTTAATGACACACCCCACTGAATGGAAAATTCTTTTGATCGATGACGAGGAGGGTATCCGCAGGGTGATGAAAATCACCCTTGCTGACGCGGGATACCAAGTATGGACCGCACCCGACGGGGAGAGCGGCCTGCGTCTGTGTGAGGATATCAGTCCCCAAATCGTTGTCACCGACATCCGGATGCCAGGCATGAACGGGATTCAGGTCCTGGAAGCCATAAAAAAAGCGTACCCGGACATTGAGGTGATTGTGGCCACCGCGTTCGGCGAGATGGATGTGACCATACGCGCGCTCCAGTTGGATGCATCCGATTTCATCACCAAGCCGATCAACGATGAGGCCCTCCATGTGGCCCTGGATCGGGCAAAGCACCGCCATACCACCCGAAAACAGCTCCAAGATCACACCCGCTTTCTGGAGCAAGGATGGGACCAGACCACGCGGGAGTTGATGGAATCCTTTGTGTTTCAACGCAATCTCATCGAAAGCTCCATGGACGGCATCCTAGGGTGCAATGTGCAGGAGATGGTGGTCACGTTCAACAGGAGCATGGAGCGGATGCTCGGGTATGCCAAAAAAGATGTGTTGAACCATAAGACCTTGGGCCAGTTCTTCTCCCCCGGGGAGGAGAGACGATTCAGAGGCGAACTGGCTGGCGAGAAATATGGCGGTCCAAACCGACTGTTCATGTTTGAGACCGGGCTCAGGGGAGACCAGGGCCAGACCATCCCGGTCCAGGTCTCCGCGTCCGTGCTGTTCAATGAGGCGGAACCGGGCGGGCTGGTCTGTTTTTTCAGGGATCTGCGGGATATCCGGAAGCTTGAGCGGGAGGTCGCGGATCAGGCCCGCATCCTTCACCAAGACAAGATGATGTCCTTGGGAAGACTCGCGGCGAGTGTGGTCCATGAAATCAACAATCCCCTTGCCGGCATTCTCAATTACAGCCGTCTCATGAGCCGCATTATCGGACGGGGACCCCTTGTGGAGGAGCGCAGGAACAAGTTTGTCCAATACCTTGACCTCATCACCAACGAGACCGACCGAATATCCCAGATCGTTTCCAGTCTTCTGACCTTTTCCCGCAAATCTCCATCATCTTTCGGAGAGGTCGGGGTGGCCGAACTGCTGGAGCGGTGCATCCTCATGAGCCGACACAAGCTCGAACTGAGCCATATCCGTCTTGAGCATCAGATTGATCCGGACATTCCGAAGATAAAGGGGGATTTCAACCAATTGCAACAATGCATCATCAACCTCATCTTCAACGCGATTGACGCCATGCCGGAAAAAGGGACGCTTACGCTGACCGGAAATTATGATCTGGAAAAGAGGCGGGTCACCATTACCGTGAAAGACACGGGAGCAGGTATTTCTGAAGAGAATCTCTCCCACATTTTCGAGCCGTTCTTCACCACGAAAAAGGAGGGATACGGCGTGGGACTCGGCCTTTCGACCCTCTTCGGCATTGTGCAGCGTCATGACGGAACGGTGGAGGTGGAAAGCCGCTTGGGGGAGACTCGGTTTGTGCTTGGGTTTGACGCGAAAGGAGGAGTGCAAAAATGAAATTTTTGCACTGGCGAACTATAGCGCATTTCAAATGACTTGATACTGAATTAGCTCTATGTGTCCTTAAATTTCAGTATGTTAAATCGAAAAATCAGTATCAAGTCATATGAAATGGGCCTTAAGCGCACAGGTCGAAATTTTTCAGAGAAGCAAACTTTTTTTGTCACATTTCTGAGGTCTCGTTTCAATTAAGGAACTGTGACCGAACAAGTTCCCCATTCCCGCTCCTGCCGGATTGACAAATCCGGCAGGCGGTTCGGATTTGCCAATCCGAACCGAGCATGCTGGGGATGTTGTTTGGTCACGATTACTAAGGGCCCACGCAAAAATAATTTCACATTCTTTCCGGTTTCATGGTATGGGAATCGCTTATAAATTCCCAAGGAATGTGAAGTTATTTTTGCGTGACTCCTAAGCAATCAGGATACAGAAGAAAGAGGGAAATTAATTTTTTGGTTTCTGGTCCGATTTCTGCCCAGCGGGTGGTGCCAGTCAACGGCGGAGCCAGCTTTGTGGCATCAGGCATCAGACGCTCGGCAACATGTCGCCGGCTGAGGAAGATGGATCGGGAACCGACGGACATCTGCGCCAGATATTTGCTCAATCACTCAGAATGCCTGAACTGTCACGACCGCCCCGAGTTTGAGAATGTGATCGGCTGTTTTGTCAATACCTTTGTGCTATGCACAGATATGTCCGGAACCCCCACTTTCAGGCAATTGCTGACGCGTGTGCGCGAGGTCGTGCTGGGTGCTTACATCCATCATGACCTGCCTTTCGCAAAGCTGACTGAAGCCCTCGGTCCCGATCGGAATCCTAGCCAAAATCCTCTTTTTCAGGTGGCACTCACCCTTGAGCCTCCGGTGATGTCATCTCTTGATGCCGACTTGGATTGGAGACTGTGCCAATATGATTCCGGTATTGAAACCGGCACGGCACGCTTTGATTTGTCCTTTGAATTTGAGGAGATGGCTGACGAAATTGTCGGTCGTGTGGAATACAGCACGGATTTGTCCCGGAGGGGCTTGTGAAAATAGCCCGGCAATTCATTTCCTATTCTCAACCAGAAAATTCCCAATGGCCATATATTCGTTGCCCGTATCAAGCATGGTCTTCACCGCGTCCTGGGGAGAGCAGACCACCGGCTCTCCGTGAAGGTTGAGGCTGGTGTTGAGGAGAATGCCGTGTCCGGTCAAGCGTCTGATTTCTTCCAGCAGGTCCCTGTAGATCGGATTCTCATCCCCGACGATCTGGGGCCGGCAGGAGCCGTCCACATTGATGACGCCTCGGACGCAATCCCGCTTATCCTCCCGAACCATGTAGGCCATGGTCATGAACCGGTTCAGCGGCCCGTCGTAGTCTGCCAGGATCTCCGCGGCATCCGCCTCACGCATGGCGGGGCAGAAGGGCTGGTACCAGACCCGCTTTTTCAGACGCAGGTTCAGCGCGTCCTTTATCGCAAGGGAATCGGGCCGGGCCAGGATTGAGCGGGCACCGAGGGCTCTCGGTCCCAGTTCCATGCGTCCCTGGAACCAGAAGACGATCCCCCCCCTTGCGATGATCTCCGCGGTCTCCTTGACCATCTCCCTGCTTTTTCGGAAGGAAAGCCCGCTCGTTTTCAGAACATCCTTGATCTCCTCATCCCGATACCTCGGCCCGAGGCAGAGGTCTGTCAAAGGAACTTGACGAACAAGGTTCAACTGATGATTGACGACAAGGGCCGCGCCCAGGGCCAGTCCCCCATCCCCCATGTGAGGAAAGACATGGCATTGCCTCAGATCAGGCAACATCCTGAGCAGGCGGTTCACCTTGACATTTGAGAAGATGCCCCCCGCAAGGGAGAGGTGATTCATGCCGGTGGCATTCATGGCGTTTTTCGCCAACTCGAGAATCCTTCTCTCCAAGGTCCGCTGGGCCATGTGGGCAAACTGCTCCGAGGGGAAGTGCCAGAGGATCTTTTTCAGTGCCTCGTACATGCCGAGAGAGCCATGACGACACCTCATGGAGAGCCCCTTCACTCGAATCAGATCCATCATCGGGTTCTGCGCGTCATCCACCGGGTAGGCATAGTTGGCCAAGGCCATCACCTTTCCCTCATCCTCCAGTTCCCGCATGTTCATCAGGTTGGTGACATGCTCAAAGAATATCCCCAGAGAATGGCGGGCCGAAATGCCGGATATCCGTTCCAGCCGTCCCTTCTCATATCTGCTGACGGATCCGGAGAGGCCATCGCCCAAGCCGTCCAAGGTGATCACCAACCCTTTTTCAAACCCACTGCAAACGGCCGCGGGGACTGCATGGCTCAGGTGATGATCCGTGAGATGCAGCCTGAAGCTCTCAAACCCGAGAGATCTCAGGCGGCTCCGAAGGTTGCGCCTGCTGACCCATCGGGTCAGAGATGAGGGGGGATATTCGGTCAGCCTGTATTTCATCTTTTTTTTGATCACCGAAGATCGCTCCGGCCCCTTCTTCCTTCGCCGGATCTGATAATACTCCTCCTTGAGCGAGGGGATCACCCGGGAGAGGGTCTTCGCGACATCCGAGGTGGAGACCGCAATCTCCGCAATCTCATCGCAGGCGGTGCCTGTCTGATTTAGGCAGGCCCGGATGGATCGGACAGGAAAGGCGATCTCCAGCTTTCTGCGGGTGAGACGCTCCTCATTGATGGCAAAGAGAATCTTGTCACCCTTGATCAGGGCCGCGCCCGCGTCGTGGCCGTCCCATATTCCAAGAATTTTCATAATCAGCCTCTGTTCGGAAGGATGAGGGATGAAGGATGACATCTGAGAAACCCGGTTTCTGAAACGCCATCGCGTTCCCCGATAAACCTGTCCCCGACGTTTTTATCGGGGAAGATGTCGGGGAGAAGCATGGAAACCTGATCGCCCAATCCTCTGAAAGCGATTTCTTTCAGATCTGCTGAGAATTGGCCACTTCATCCTTTTTCATCAGAAAATGTAATCTAATTTTGGCATTTTTCATTTATGGGTTTACATTCCAGTTTGTAGTTCCGCCTTCAGGCGGTGCTGGACCGC
>JAOZRQ010000084.1:14343-17219 GCA_029940115.1 Desulfobacterales bacterium | reverse complement strand
ATATCGCCTGGGGGCTCATTTCAGCACTCCCTTTCCACTCCTTTCCGGGACAATGTGAATTCCTCAGACTGCCGGGACATGCCTCGGAACAAACCGCGGATCACAATTTTCAGCCCGTGTCGGAAACCACAAAAACCGTTGGAACCAAGGACGTTTCGCGTCCCGCCTGGAATCCGGAACATGTCACTCTGGGAACGCACCCGTTTGATCCTTTGTCAGAAGTCGCGCCTTTCGGGTCGCGGCAAATGTTGAGCCGATTGCCAGAGCGAAGAACAAGGCCAATCCGACCATGGTCCGAGCAGAACTGAAGGCTCCTCCGGACGCAGACGCCGAGATGAAACAATTGTCTTCGCCGCTGTCCACGGGGAGATCAATGTCGGATGAGGGGATGTTGGGTCCGCCGATGTGGACGACGCGGTTTGTGCCTGCATCCTCTCCGCGATCTCTCAGGGAAACAGTGATCTGGTCGCCTGTTTCGTTAAAAGCCGCGTCCGGCCCCCAGTCCTGCCAACCAAGGATGGAACTGTATCCAAACCAAGCGTCGTCCTGTGGCAGGGGATCCGGGAAATAGACGCGAACCACAGGAGACGCCAATTCGTCAGAGCACTTGATCTGCATCTCGATCAGGCCGTAAATGAGAGACGTGGGCGTGTCATCGGCCGCGGGGATTTCGTCTGGATGGATGACATACAGGCCCGTCAGATCCCCGCCGCTGAGAACCTTGATGGCGACAGGTTCACCGGTTGCGGTTCTGAAAGGCAACGCGTCGTGGGGAAAATCGGTGATCCCATTGTCATTGATCTGCATCGTGACGGTGTCGCTCCCCTGCCATCCGTGTTCGTCCGTCAGCGTGAGCCGGAAGGTGAGCACCGTTCCCTCCGGTCTGACTGGCGGCGTGACAAAGGTCGGCTTCGGATCTGAGGGGTCCGAGAGAACCGCCGAGATGCCGGTGGTCTGCTCCCATAGATACCCGGCGATGTCATTTTTCGGGTCACTCGAACCGGAACTGTCCAAGGTGACGGTCCGCCCCTCTGCCACGATCTGATCGGCTCCCGCGTCGGCTTCGGGTGGGTGCGGCCATGAATCTGCGTCCATCGGATCCGTGCCGTGGAGATACTCGTTTAGATTCGCATGCCCGTCCCCGTCCGCGTCCTCATCCGCATCGTCAAAGAAGGGGTCCAGCCGATAAGTCATTTCCCAAGTGTCCGGCATCCCATCCTGGTCCGCGTCGGTGCCAACCATGACCTCAAGTTGGAAGGGCGCGCTGTCCGCCGCACCGTCATTCACGATGACCGGTACGCTGAGGGTTCCGGTGAATCCCTCGGCTGGCCTGATGCTGTTCTCCGACAAGGTGTAGTTTTGGCCATCCATCACCGTCAGGAGAAACGCATCGGGATGGAGATGATCTGGATCATCCACCGTCACATCGTCTGACACGATGGTCAGGGGGGTGTCTTCCGATGTGTAAAGAGGCCGCTGGCCCGTGATGACTGGGGGATCGTTCTCCGGGGTGACGCTCACTTCAAGGAGAAAAGGCTCGCCCTCCAACTCGCCGTCGCTCACCGTGACCGGAATCGTGAGTGTGCCGCTGAACTCGGGGGCTGGGGTGATCTCGTTCTCCTCAAACGTATAATCTTCCCCTTCATGGAGGGCCAAGGTGAACACATCGGGATAAGGGCTGTCCGGATCCGTCACCGTCAGGTGATCCCAGATGATGGCCAACCGCGTATCTTCTCCAATTTGCAGGGGTAACGGGATCTGGCCCGTGATGATAGGCCGGTCATTCACCGCCGTGACGTGGATCTTGAGAGGAAACGGCTCACTGACATCCATGCTGTCGCTGACCGTGACCGGAACGGTCAGCACGCCGTCAAAATCGGCCTCGGGAATGAGGGTCTGCTGGCCCGTTGCCATGTCGCTGTCACTTAGGAGATAATTTTCTCCCGCGTGTATCTCCAGAGTGAAGTCATCCGGGAAGATATGATCCGGATCGCTTACCCTTAGATGGTCCAAGGTGATGGTCAGCGAGGTCTCCTCCTCGGTGGCCAAGGGGGTCTGATCGGTGATGATCGGCCGGTGGTTCACGACAGTTCCGCTCAGGGCAAGGGTGTAGGGATCGTTCTCTCCGTCATTGGTGCGAAGGAGAAGCAGGCCCTCGAATCTGCCAGTGATGTTCCCGTCGAGTTGGATCTGAACGGTCTCCTCCTGGCCCGGGGGGGATCTCCTGGGGAAGCGGGCGGATCAGACTGAATCCTCCCGGGAGTTCCCCATCGCTGAGATGTAGCGACGCGTCGCCGCTGTTTCTCAGGGTGAAGTGCTTGGCAAGTGGAATCCCCGTGAAGGTGAGGCCGAAATCGACCGCGGCGGGGTTCGGAAGGCGCGTCGGGCCATCCCACGATTTGAAAGTCGCCGGTCTCATCCGGGTCAAGGGAGACTGGAAATTCGCTGGCCAAGGCGAACCCCGCCGGCAAGGTCAGATCGCCGAGCGTCAGGGGTGCCGCGCCGGTGTTCCTGATCGTGAACATCTTCCCCACCGGCTTGCCCGGAAGTGTGCTGCCGAATTCAATGACGCTTCCATCGATGATTTCAATCTCCCCGTCCCATACCGTGATCTCCGGTTCCGGAGCCGAAAACGCCCGGCCCTTGAGGAGAAGGAGATAAGGATTCTCATCGGGATCATTGGTGGTGAATCGCAACATGCCGTCAAGCCTCGTCCCGGTCATCCGTGTCAAACGCGAACATGCCGTCGTAGCTCCCGACAGTCGTCGCGTCCAGTCGGACATCGAAATTCGCAGTCCCCCCCGGATCCACCGTCTCCGGAAACGCCCCGGCCAGCGTGAAGCCTTCCGGCAGTGAGGGATCGGCAAGGGTCAGCG
>JAOZRQ010000084.1:0-14243 GCA_029940115.1 Desulfobacterales bacterium | reverse complement strand
CCGCCATTCGGAACGTCCACCCCTTCGACGGAGACCTGAATCTCCGGCTCCGGCTTCGGGTTCACCGTGCCGCTGAGGGTGAGGGTGAAGGGAGCCTCGTCCCGGTCATTCGTGTCAAACGCGAACATGCCGGCATGGCTCCCGACAGTCGCCGCGTCGAGTCGGACATCGAAATTCGCAGTCCCCCCCGGGGCCACCATCTCCGGGAACGCCCCGGCCAGCGTGAAGCCTTCCGGCAGTGAGGGATCGGCAAGGGTCAGCGGGGCCGTCCCGGTGTTCGTCACGCTGACGGCCTTCGTCACCGTCGTGCCGACAAGGGTGTCGCCGAAGCCGATGGTTCCGCCATTCGGAACGTCCACCCCTTCGACGGAGACCTGAATCTCCGGCTCCGGCTCCGGGTTCACCGTGCCGCTGATCGTGAAGTCAAAAGGATTCTCATCGCTGTCATTGGCATCAAATTGCAGAGTGCCGCCAAATTCGCCAGCCGCGTCCGCGTCCAACTGAACCTGAAAATCCTCGGTTCCCCCTGCCGCGATTCTCGTCGGAAAGCTTCCGATGACACGGAAACCCGCGGGCAGTTCAGGATTCCCCAAGGTCAGTTCGGCCGTCCCGGCATTGCTTACGCTGAACGTTTTGTCCGTTGGGGTATTAAACTCCGTTACCCCAAAATCAACACGCCCGCCATCCGGGACATCCTCGCCGTCAACCGAAAGTTCAATCTCCGGCTCCGGCTTCGGTTCCACTGTGGCGGTAAAGGTGAAACTGAAGGGATTCTCATCTTTGTCATTGGTCTGAAACGTGAACGCACCGGCAAACTCGCCTTCCCCAGTCGCGTCGAGTTGAATCTGAAAATCAGCCCCGCCACCCGCCGCGATAGTGTCAGGGAATGCCCCGACCAGAGTGAAACCGGCCGGCAGATCAGGATCGGCCAGATTCAGCTCCCCTGTGCCGGTGTTGCTGACGGTAATGGTTTTCGTCAGGGGGGTGCCGACGGTGGTGATGTCGAAGGGGACGCGTTCGCCGTTCGGAATCGCTGACACCTCAATCTCCGGAATTGGATTCACGACGCCGGTGATGGCGAAATGATACGGATTCTCATCAGTGTCGCCATTCTCAAACGAGAATTCTCCTTCGACGGTTCCGAGCGTGTCACCAATCTGGATTTCAAATGAGGTCGCATCCGAGGGTCCCACCGTCACGCTTCCAAAGGAATTGACCAACGTGAAGCCATCAGGCAGGGTGATCGGCTCTGTGAGGGTCAGGTCCGCGTTGCCGATGTTCTCGACTGTGAAGACCACTGAAAGCGGCGTGTCCGCGTCGGTCTGGCCCAGGTCAAAGCGGCCGCTGACCGGAATCTCAATGCCATCAGGCCCTTTGACGGTGATCTCCGGCAGCCCTGTGAATTCCATCTCCAATTCCGCACTCCGCTCGCTGGTCACATCGTTCTGTTGGGCACCATGGGCCAATGTGACGGTCTCCACCACAAAATAGTAGGTCCCGGGGGAGAGGCCCGTCACTTCAAACCCCTCCGCGGTGTTGTCATCGGTCACTCCCGCCTCGGTGTAAGGGCCGCCGGATTGATCCGCATACATGACCCGATAATACCCGTCATCTTTGTAAGAAGTCGCTGTCCAGCGGAGTTGGATGCTGGTGGCCGATGCGAGGGTGGCTTCCAGATTTGATGGGGGGAGGGTCTGGGTGTCGGCCCAGTTTCGATCTTTGGCATCCAGAAAAGTAACCAGATCTGAATCAGTTGCCCGCAGGGCATTATAGCCCAGATCAAGTCCGCCGCTCAAGCTCAGATTTCCGAATGAGGCGGGAATCTCGCCCGTCAGTCGGTTGTTTTGGAGATAGAGGGTGCTCAACTGGGTCAGAGAACTGAGGCTGTCGGGTATGGAGCCGCTCAACTGATTGTTTTGCAGCCAGAAGGAACCGAGATTGTGCCAAGCACTCAGATCAGGAATGGATTCGCTCAGTTGGTTGTCCGAGAGATCAAGATATTCCAAACTCTCCGGGCCTGTGGGGCGAGGTATGGTCCCGGTCAGTTGGTTTCCGGCGAGGGAAAGGCTTTGCAATTGGGTCAGCTCGTTCAGCAGGGGGAGCGATCCACTCAACTGGTTGTCCGAAAGAGCGATCCGCCACACATTTTTCAGCCCCTCCAGTGAAGGAATGGGCCCGCTCAATTGGTTATTGGAGAGATCAAATTGTTCCACCTTGGCCAGCGCGTCCAAAGCGGGTATCTCCCCGGTCATTTGGTTGTTGGCCAGATTGAGCATCTGCAAGTCTGCGAGATTGCCCAGATCAGGGATGCCCCCACTCAGTTGGTTGTCAGACAGGTTGGGGGTCTGCAAGCCGGCCAGCGCGCTCACATCAGGCACAGCTCCGGTCAGTTGATTGGTTGAGAGATTGATCACCTGCATATGGGTCAGATTGCTCAAAGCGGGGATGGTGCCAGTCAGTTGGTTGCGGGACAAGTCGAGCGTCTCCAAATTGGTCAGGCCGCTCAGAGCCGAGGGGATGCTCCGCTCAACTGGTTGTTGGACAGGTTCAGGTATCGCAAGGTGCCCACTGAGGTCAAGTCGGGTATGGTTCCGGTCAGTTGGTTGTCCGAGAGATTTGCCTCCTGCAACTGGGTCAGGTTGTTCATGTTGGAGAGGGTGCCGGTGAGCTGGTTTCCAGAGAGATTCAGCTTCCACAAATTTGTCATGCCGCTCACGTCGGTGATATCGCCGCTCAATTGATTGCTGGACAGGTCAAGATGCCACAGATCGCTCAACACGCTCAGATCGGTCAGGACCCCGTTCAAATCGTTGGATGGCAACGCCAGCCTGATGACACGGCCATCGCCGACTTGGACCCCGGACCATGTGTCGCAGGCGGTATTTGTGTTCCAGTTGGCTGATTCGGTCCAATTCAGGCCATCGGTGTCGTTGTAAAGCGCGGCCAGAGCCTCACATTCGGCCTGTGGGATCCCTGTGGCAAAGGTGTCAGCACAGTCTGTCTGAGCCGCGGCCGAAAGGGGAGCGATCATGCTCGGCACCATCCCGGCCAGCAGGATCAGAGATACGCTTCTCATTGAGGTTCTGGTGCGTTTGATCCTTGCTCCCATTGCCATCAGCGTCGCCATCAATGCGGCGGCCAATATGAAATGACTCATAACCTTTCCTCCTGTTTGGATTTTGTGGCGTTCGATGGTCATTTGCTCATCCTCCGCTCTCCGTGATGATCTTTGATGATTGAAAATCTCTGAGATTCTTTATTTCCTTTGTCAAGCAATAAAACCTGGTCCGGCTTTTCGCCAAATGAGAAAATGAGTGTATGGCCACTCTCAATGTCAGCATTCCGAGCCAAGACATTCCGCCACTCATTCTCCAGTTCAGGATAGTCTCTGGTGGCATAATCGGCATGAATGTCCGGTCGCAGTTCCAATGATTCCAGATTTCGGGATATGACGATCTTCTTGTCTGCGCGTTCAATCCATGTTGAGAACATGGTGTAAAAGTCCGTTCGCTCATAAATCGGGGCATCCCAAGGATAGGCAGACCAGAGCCACTCTTTCAAGGCATCGGAAAACAACCATTTGGCATCATCCCGGCGGATCCATTCCTCATAGGTTTCAGTGAGGATTATCACCCGTTCAATGAATTCGTCTCGATAATCATAATCTTCGGTCTTTGTCTTGTCGGAAACCAGCATCTCCAAATCCGCCATCACCAAGATGATCATTCGGACATCCCCCCTTCTCTTTGGTTCTGATTCCGTCGCCGCTTGGCAATGCCCGCCTTCACAATGGCCCTGGAATCTTCGGCGGTTTCAGCCAGAAACCCGGGTGGCCAGTTCTCCACCAGTCCGACTCTCAGGGGATCAACATAGGCACCTCCTCGTCTCCAGTCTGCCGAACAAAGAGAATGCCCACCTGTTCGGCAAGCTGGTCGCTCAGATCCTCAGCCACAATGCGGCGCAGGCGGTTGATCAGGTGATCACTGTGGGTCTCAATGAGTACTCGCCTGCCAGTGCGGGCAAAGCAGACGATCAGTTCGGCCAGACGGGCTTGGGCGCGGGGGTGGAGGTGGATTTCCGGCTGCTCAAAGATGAGAATGCCTTCGGGTTCTGACAGAAAGGCCGTCGTCAGGACCGGAAGGATCTGGCTCACTCCGAAACCGACATCCGCGAGGGTGACCCAAGTCTCCCCAAGCGACAGCGTGGCGAAGTCAGCCCGAACGACTTCAGCCGTCTCTTCCACTTTCAATCTCTGCATTCCCATCCATCGGAGGGCATCATTGACGGCTTGTCCCAATTCCATCTCCGCCGTTGCCAATTCCTCCCAGGAGATGCTGGAGAAGCAGCAACGCATCGATGACTGAACTTTTCCCATGGCTGTTCAGACCGGCCAACACCGTGATCGGGGAGATGGGCACGGAGACTGTTTGGCCAAACGCCTTGAAGCCGCTCAGACTGAGACTGTGAGTTTGATGTTTTCTGAGGCAGTTTTGGAAAGAACGTCGTCTCCGTCAAGATCAAAATCTGTCATTTGTCCATGTTTCATGGTTTCCCTCCTTGTCTGGTTGCAAATCCATCTTGCACCCGCCATTCTCATCCCCATCAAAACAGGCGTATCCTTATTCCAATGCACCTCAACGCACCCATCCTGATCCCGGCGGGTTTGGCAATCCGCCGGGAGCATCTCAGGCCGATGGAGCGTCTCAGGCCGATGGGTCGCAACTCACGTCTCACGTTTCACGTCTCACGTTTCACGCCTCACCATGTGGATTTCAGCAGTCCCTTTGGCCGAAACATCAGCACAATGACCACCGCCACATAGGGGAAGAGAATGGCAAACTGGGGCCACAGCAGAATCCCCAAGGAATCGGTCAGGCCGAAGATCATCGCACCGAGGAGCGCGCCCCATATGTTTCCCAATCCGCCGATGATGACGATCAGGAATGCCTCAATGATGATCGAATGATCCATGCCCTGGGTGATGTTCTGAGTGGGCGCGACCAATGCGCCCCCGAGGCCGGCGAGAAAGCATCCGATCACAAAGACCGCCGCGAATACCCAGCTGACATTGATGCCGACCGCTCCCACCATCTCCCGGTCCACCGCGGCCGCCCGGGCAATCTTGCCGATCTTGGTTCGGTTGGTCAAAAACCACAATCCGAATGCGACCAAGGGGCCCACAAAGAGGAGAAAGAGATTGTACCGCGGAAAAGGCAGACCAAAGATGGAAAGCGATCCCTTGAAAATATCCGGAACCGGCAAGGAGCGGTAATCCGATCCCCAGATGATCTTCACCATGTCCCCGAACACCAGCGTAAACGCGAAGGTGAAGAGGAGCAACATCAGATGCTCCCTTTCATACAGATGTCGGAACAGTCCCCGCTCCATGACGAAGCTGATCAGTGCCACGCCGACGGGTGCGAGAATCAGCGCGATCCAGAATCCCCCGGATCCGCCAAAAAACGTGGCAATGGAATAGGCCAGAAACGCGCCGATCATATAGAGTGATCCGTGGGAAATGTTCGGGATCCTGAGCACCCCGAGCACCAAGCTGAGTCCCGAGGCCACAATGAACAGAATCGTGGTCCTGCTGAAGCCGACCAGAAGTTGCTGGCACAATCCGGCAAACGTGATATTCGATGCAAATTCCATGGCTACTTGCCTTTCCGGGCCTGTTTGATCTCCTCAATGCTTGGCATCACTTCCGCACCCGGGAGGGTGACGATATCCGTGGCAATGAGGAACTCATGCTCCGGAACCTTTTTGGTGACGCCCATGAACATGGGAAACATGACCTGATGGTCATAAGCCCGCAGGGTCAGTTTGCCCACCGGGCTGTCAACGCTCATCCCCTCCAGTGCGTCAATGAACGTCTCAGTATCCACCTTGCCTGCCCTCTCATAGGCTTTTGAGACAAAGGCCGCGGTAATATAGCCGTACAGCGCGCCGACCCTCGGATATCTGCCAAAAGCCGATTGGAACTCCTTCACAAACGCCTGGTTTTCAGGGGTGTCTGGGTGATAAAAATGATAGTTCGACGTGCCGAGCACCCCTTCAGGTGCGTCCTTGCCCAAGGGCATCAAGGTTGACAACTCGGTGGCAGTATGCATGTAAAAAGGCATCTGCTTGTTGAATCCGGTGGTCTGGGCGGCCTTCAGAAATGGCACACAGTCCCTGCCGCCGGTGGCAACGATCACCGCGTCCGGCTTTGCGGAGAGAATGGCGGTGATGTAGGGGGTGAAATCCGGCTCACCCACCTTCCACCAAGACTCCCCCAATTTCTGGACATCCGGTTTCATTCGGGTCAGATTCTTCCAGACGCCCTCGGCCAAGGCATGACCATATTCATAATCATCGCCGGCAATCCAGTATTTGAGGTATGGCCGTCTTGCCAGTCCCGCCGCGCCTGCCTTTCCGGCCAGCGCGGTGTTCTCATTCATGGAAAAGACATAGCGATGCCCTTTTTCGCCGGTGATCTTCGCGCTTTTTGAAAAGGTGGCCAGAAAAGGGACCTTCTCCCTTCTCGCCAGATCCGAGATGGCCAACGCGAGACTGCTGTTGATGGTCCCCATGAGGATGTCCACCTCTTCCCGCATGATCAGCTCCTTTGCCGCGCTGAGGCCGATGTCCACCTTGAACTTGCTGTCCCGCGTGACAAAGCGGATCTTTCTGCCAAGCACCCCGCCCTTTGCATTGATCTTGTCCGTTGCCAGCTTGAACGCGTCCCGGACATCGTTGGTATAGGTGCTGGGTGGGCCGCTGTAACAGTCCACAATCCCCACCTTTATCGCCTTTCCCGCATGAGCGGGCACACCGGCAGAGAGCACCGCAGCGCCGATCATCGAACAAATCATCAGCCAACACACTTTTTTCATCATAACCTCTCCTTCCATGCAAGTCGTCCGTTGTTCTCCTGTTTCCGCCAAAGCCGGATTTCTATCCATTAATGTAAACTCAGGAGCAAAGTTTGTAGTTCCGCCTTCAGGCGGTGGTGCATCACCGCCTGAAGGCGGAACTACAAACTTTTCAGCCTTGATCTCTTTACATAAATGTAAAAGCTGTGTATATTCAAAAGCTGTGTATAAAGAAATTATGTCGTTGTGTCAAGTCCTAAAAGAACAAATAAATCCGGTTTCTGACACGGTTCATCGAAATCTGATCCCTGAAACCGGGTTTAAATCGGCATCCTTATAAGTACCTGATCAAAAGTTTTTGCTTCAAAGACCTACGAGGTTTCAAAAACCTCGTAGGTCTTATATACAAAAACTTATAATCAGGTACTTATGATGTAATTAACTCGGACAAAAGTTTTCAAGGATTTTCCTTGTGTTTCAAAGAGGCATAATCCTTTCAGGGACTTTCTGACCGACATTCAGTTTGTGAATCAGTCTCACGATTTCAAACAACACCCATACTTGCAACATCTCACAGTTGTTCGGTCGGCCATGATCTTCGTTTGGGCCACTTCGCTCGGCTTGGATTGACAAATCGAAGCCTGCCGGCGGATTTGGCTATCCGGCGCGGCAGGAGCAGTGTGTGGCAGATGGCCGAAACGAAGATCAAGGCCTGTTCGGTCACAGTTCCATAGCGAGAGTAGGAGATAAGTACCCGGCCAAAAGTTTTCCGGGATTTTTCTTGGGAATACAGCTTTCACAAACCGCGGATGGACGCGGATGAGTCCGCACCCTGTCCGACAGACAGGCCGTCCGCGTCCATCCGCGTTCATCCGCGGCTCACAATGGGAAGGTTGTCCCTCATATGCAGACACCTGAAAACATATGGCCAAGTACTTATTCCCACATGCAAATACTCTCCTCACCTTATTGAATGTCCCTTGTCAGTAAAATAAACTGATGAAAGTTGAATTCCTGATCTGTTTCTGAAAACAGGAGTATGCCGAATGAAAGTCAAATGTCCAAAATGTGGGACTCATTATAAAATAGCCGACTCGAAAATCCCTGAAAAGGGGGCCCATGCACGATGTTCCAGATGCCAAGCTCGCTTTTTTTTGAAGAAAACGCCCCACACAGCAACTTATCCGAAAAAGAGGCAGGATAATCGGGTCTGCAAAAACTGTGATCGTAAAATAGGGTATCTTGAGAAGTTGCATTTGTACAATGGCAACATGGTCTGCCATGAATGCCACGAAAGATTGAACCCTCCAGAAAAAACGTATTCGATACCACAGTCCCATGCAGAATCAACAGATGATTTGCCAGCATCCCCAGATATGGCAAAGAAAAGCAAGGCAAAATCAGCAAAAAATCATACCGTAAGATCTCTGCTCAGGCCTTCAACTGGCAGGCTGAATTTTCTCTTGGATGTGTTTTCCAAGGATCTCGCCATGGACTTGGGCACAGCCAACACGCTGATTTATATAAAAGGAAGGGGCATTGTGTTGAACGAGCCTTCTGTTGTCGCCCTGCGAATGAACGCCAGGATGGAAAAGCGAGTGCTGGCGGTCGGGGCAGAGGCAAAGGAGATGCTTGGAAAGGTGCCGATGAACATTTCTGCCATTCGTCCCATGCGCGGGGGGGTGATCGCCGACTTTGAGGTTACCGAAATCATGCTCAAGCATTTCATAAAGAAAGTGCGTAATGGGGTATCGTTTTTCAGGCCAAGAATCATCATCGCGGTTCCCTTCGGCATCACCCCGGTTGAGAAGCGGGCGGTCAGGGAGGCAGCGGGACAGGCCGGGGCCCGGAAGGTCTTTCTGATTGAGGAACCGATGGCTGCGGCAATCGGGGCAGGCCTTTCGGTGACTCAGCCCACCTGCAGCATGGTGGTGGATATCGGCGGCGGGACCACCGAGGTGGCGGTGATTTCCCTTGCCGGCATTGTTTCCAGCAGATCTCTCCGGGTGGCGGGTGACCGGATGGATGACGCCATCATCCGATATGTGAAGAACAAGTATAATTTTCTGATCGGGGAGAGGACCGCCGAGATGATCAAGATCACCATCGGAAATGCCTGGCCGGATGCTGAGGCCGTTGAGACCATGGAAATCAAGGGGTGGGATCTCGTGTCTGGGAAACCGAGGGTGCTTCTCGTCGATTCCCAAGAGATTCAGGAGGCCATTTTGGAACATGTCCATGCCATCATTGATGCCGTGAAATTCGTCTTGGATCGGACCCCCCAGGAACTGACAGCGGATGTTGTGAAGGGGGGGATCGTATTGACCGGCGGGGTTGCGCTGTTGAAGAATCTGGACAAGTTTGTTGGCAAGGAGACAGGGCTTCCCATAAGAGTGGCTGAGAATCCTTTGTTAACCGTAGCCCTTGGATCAGGAAAAACTTTGGACAACGCCGACATTCTCAGGCAGATCATGATTGCATAGGTGTCATCATGGCCTCCTGAATACTCCCTCCACCTCATTGACTTCATGCTTTATCTGGAAGGGCAACGAGCAAGAAAAAAAGAAATAGGGGTTCATTAAAATTCTTCTGGATTATCACCAAAATTTATGATAGACAGATATATCATCATGTCAGGTGCAACTTTTTTTTGACTGCACGGTGGATTCCTGCCTTCGCAAGAATGACAGAGAAGGTTGCACATCAAGTTTTTTCCTGTCATTCCCGCGAAAGCAGGAATCCACTGCCCTTCTTGCCGGAATCGGCAGGAACGGAATGGGAAAGCTGTTTCTTGAAGTTTACACTTATGATACCGAAACATCCACAGAATTTGTGAGCACAGGAAGAAAATTTCAATCTGTCGTTCTTTCTGGCATGAATATTGCATAGAGTAATTGGCGACCACTTTTCAGTCATCGGCCCTGCACAAACAGATAGCGAGGCAACTCCGAAACGGAGGCTTATATATGGGAAAAAGACAGCGGAAGATCAAGGAAATCAAAACCAAGGAAGATGAAGTTGGAACAGATGAGCATGAACCGGCGTACCAGCATAAGGGGGATGTGATCTCCTATGAACATTATAAAAAACAGAAAGCACGGACTGGCGAGGCAGGGGATGACTCCCCCTCAGAACCCGAACTGGAAGAAATGAAACTTTCCGCAGAAGAGCTGCCAGACCCTCACCCATCGGATCAACAGCCTGAGGCAAAGGAGTTGATTCCAAGCCCCCGCATCAAGCGATCTTTTTTCGATCTGTTTTCAAACGATCTGGCCATTGATCTGGGCACCGCCAACACCCTCATATACAAAAAGGGAAAAGGCATCGTGTTGGATGAGCCGTCGGTGGTCGCGTTGCGGAGAAACGGAAGGGGCCAAAACAAAGTTCTCACAGTCGGCACAGATGCGAAGAAGATGCTCGGAAAGGTCCCCGGGAACATCACCGCGATCCGTCCAATGCGTGACGGGGTGGTGGCCGACTTTGAAATTGCCGGAATCATGATCAGGCACTTTATCAGGAAGGTGCGAAGCGGGTTGAGGATTTTCAAGCCGCGGGTGATTGTCGCGATTCCCTCCGGAATCACGCCGGTTGAAAGACGGGCGGTCAAAGAGGCGGCGGAGCAGGCAGGCGCTCGGCAGGTGTTTCTGATTGAGGAGCCGATGGCTGCCGCGATCGGGGCTGGCCTTCCGATCACCGAACCGACCTGTAGCATGGTGGTGGATATCGGCGGCGGAACCACCGAAGTCGCGGTGATCTCCCTGGCCGGCATTGTTTCCAGCAAATCACTCCGGATGGCCGGCGACAAGATGGATACCGCCATTATGCAGTATATCAAGCGGAAATACAACTTCATCATCGGCGAGAGCACGGCCGAGATGATCAAAAACAGCATCGGCAACGCATCTCCTGACATTCAGAAACCGGAGACCATGGAGGTGAAAGGAAGGAGCATGGTCACCGGAATTCCCGGCATCATCACCATCGATTCCCTTGAGATATGGGAGGCGATTGTCGAGCAGATCAGCTCCATTGTCCATGCGGTCAAGACCGTTCTGGAGCATACCCCCCCGGAATTGGGCGGAGACATTGTGGATGACGGCATCATATTGACCGGCGGCGTGGCCTTGTTAAAGAACTTGGACAAATACCTCTCAGAGGAGACCGGGCTCCAGATAAAAGTGGCAGAGACCCCCCTGTCAACAGTTGCCACAGGTTCGGGCAAGGCAATAGACAGTATGAAAATCCTCAAACAGGTGATGCTCAGGTGAAGTTTGAAATTTGAAATTTGAAATTTGAAACTTGAAACGGGTAACAGATGACCGTTTACCATGACAACTGACCAACAACTGACAACCGACCTTTTATTATGCTTCAGTGCATCAAATACAGGAAAAAGAATCTGTGGGGAGCGAATCTCCGGGATGCCATGCTTCAGGATGCCCAGCTCCGGGAGGCGGATCTTCTCGGTGCGGACCTTCGCAACGCGGTTCTCTGGAAGGCGAATCTTCGGGAGGCCGATCTCTGGCGGACCAATCTCCAGAATGCCGTGCTGATGCAGGTGAATCTCCGTGGCGCGGACCTCGCGGAGGCCAACCTTCGGGAGGCGAATCTCCGAGAAGCTGATCTTCAGATGGCCTGTCTCCGAAAGGCCAATCTCATGGACGCGGACTTGCGGGGGGCCAACCTTCGGGGCGCGAACCTCCGGCGCGCGGATCTGTGGGGCGCGAATCTCCGAAACGCGGATATGACCGCCGCAGACATGCGGCAGGCCGACCTTGGCAGAGCGGACATTCAGAACGCCGTATTTCAGCGAGCGGACCTCTGGCGGGCAAGTTTGTCAGAAGCGGATTTGGAAGGCGCAAATCTTCAGCACGCGGACCTCACCGCCGCGAACATCTCAAACGCCATTCTCTGGAAGGCCGATCTCCGGGGAGCGGACCTGTGGCGGGCTAATCTCCAGAACGCCGTTCTCCAAGGTGCCGATCTCCGGGACACCATCCTTGTCGGAGCGAATCTGATGGGGGCCAGATTCCGAAAATCCAAAGGGCTGACCCTGAACCAACTGGCTGAGGCAAAGACCCTGTACAAATCCGAATTTGATCTGAATCTGAAATCAATCATAGCCTCCACCCATCCTCATCTTCTGGAAAAACCGGACAAGCGGCTTATTCTTTTCCATCATCCGGTGATCTCTGCCTAATGAACTGTGACCGAATAACCTCCCATTTCCCCCGCCCCTTGTGCCCGGTTTCGGGCAAGGGTAGCCGGGCATTCTCCCCGCTCAGACACAACCGGAGCCATCACTTCGGATACTGTTTCGAGCAAGGGAAGGGGTAGCCGGGCATTCTCCCAACCGCCTCATCCAGATCCACCCGATCCCACTCCCCGCAAAATAGTACGGAAAGTCAAGCCATGTGAATGTACTCCCCAGTATGGTCGCGCCGATGAAGGAGCTTCTGAGATATTCCAAGAAAGGGGGGTGCCACAATTGCAGAAATTCCAAGCAACATGTGGCGATGAGAACGGAGATGGCTATTATCCAAGGCTGGTCGGTATCTGAGAGCAGGAAGAACAGCAGACACCAGAATATCTCATAGAATAACCCGCCAAGGGAGTTGTTTACCCAATCTGCCGCCGGGCCCGAATAGAACTTGCTGTAAAATCCTATGGGCATGATGGCCAAAAGTGATATCAATGTCCAGAAACGTCTTTTTCTTGCCGAGGGCACAAATGTTGTCTCCAATCATGCTGTTTTTCTTGAGTTGGAAAGTTTCGCAAAAAAGGGGCCTCAAGGCTCGCAAGTTTCAGGGGCAACTCCCTTTTTTGCACTCCTTGGTCTTGATCTTTTTGTGTTTTTTTGAGATTTCCCCATGTTTCCTGGCAAATTTGGAGAATGCCATTTTCATCAGACGGTCGGCAAGCCGCTCCCGCACTCAGATTTTTTTGTTGAAGTCAATATCCCCGCCCCTTCTCTTCTCAACCCGATGCCCGCAACGGGAAAGAGTACGGGCAGGGGCAGGGTTAGAGCAACCGATACATTTTCCCGGAACGCTCACGACGGAACTCGAAGACATGTTCTAGGCAGGGGCAGGGTTAGAGCAACCGATACATTTTCCCTGGAAATGACTTTCCCAAAAATTTTTCAAGCCGTTTTGAGCATTCCGCAACCTTTGAGATGTTGACGCCGGTTTCGATGTTCATGGATGCCATGAGATAGGCGGTGTCCTCTGTCGCGATGTTGCCTGCCGCGGCGGTGACAAAGGGGCATCCGCCCATGCCCCCCAGCGCGGTGTCAAAGTGGGTCACGCCGCAGGCCATGGCCGCCATGACATTGGCCAGCCCCAGCCCCCGCGTGTCGTGCAGATGGAGTGTCACCGGCACACCCAATTCCCGTGGCATCAGGGCTTCCAACAGATGGCTCACCGATAGCGGATTGGCCATGCCGGTGGTGTCCGCGATGGAGAGTCTGTCAATGCCGGCGTCCATGAAGTTCTGGGCCATGTTCAGCACCCGTTTCGCCGGGATTGCTCCTTCATAAACACATCCAAATGCACACTGAATCCCCGCGGTGACAGACATGTCAGATTTCCGTGCGACGCGGATCATCTCTTTTCCTTGGTCAATGGCTTGGTTTAGAGACATGCCCGCGTTCTTTCGGCTGTGGGTGTCACTCGCGGAGATGGACGCTTCGATCTCTCTCAGACCAGCCCCTTGGGCGCGTTCCACGCCCTTTGTGTTGAGTGCGAGGGCCGTGAAGACCACATCCTCCCTTTGCGGAAGACGGCGCAACACTTCCCCCGCATCCGCCATCTGGGGGACCCGCTCAGGATTCACAAAGGATGTCACCTGAATCCGCCTCAGGCCGGCATCCATGAGTCCGCAGATGATCCCTGCCTTCAGATCGGTGGGGATCCGCTTTGTCTCAAGCTGGAACCCGTCCCGGGGGCCTACCTCAATCAATGTGACGCTGTCTGGAAAATGATTCATCTCGGTTCTCGGCTTTGGTTTCTGGGCCTTGGTTTCTGGATTCAAGATTCAAGGCTCTGGATTCTGGGCTCTGGATTCTGGTTTCAAGGCTCTGGATTCTGGGCTCTGGATTCTGGGCTCTGGATTCTGGTTTCAAGGCTCTGGATTCTGGGCTCTGGATTCTTGATTCAGGGCTCTGGGTCCAACTTTTGAGAATATCGCCAACATTTTCATCCCAATCCCAACCTCATCAAATTCTGATTTTTACATGAAATCCATGGGCTTGTCAATCGGAAATCGTCCGGAGTGCCAAAATGAAATTTTGGCATGAGCCGAAGGCGAGGGTCAAGGGTCAAGGGTCAAGGGTCAAGGGTCAAGGACGAGCCAGCCCCTGCCCTGCTCGGCTCGGATTGACAAATCCGA
>JAOZRQ010000083.1:8068-17225 GCA_029940115.1 Desulfobacterales bacterium | reverse complement strand
AAGTTCGGAAAGGGAGTGCTGAAATGAGCCCCTAGGCGACATTTTGGCATTTCAGGATGAAACGGATTTTCCCGGACCGAGACGGACATCCGTTTCATCCTCCGATCCGTTGTCATATTTCCCGGTACCACAAAAAGCGTTGGAATCAGTTTTATGGAATTATCATTTATATGTGCTTCATGGTCAGGCTTT
This sequence comes from Desulfobacterales bacterium, assembly GCA_029940115.1. Classification (GTDB taxonomy): domain Bacteria; phylum Desulfobacterota; class Desulfobacteria; order Desulfobacterales; family 4be13; genus JAOZRQ01. The sequence goes on along the minus strand of JAOZRQ010000083.1, from coordinate 17,033 downwards.
CCAAAACTGAGCGAAGGGAACAAATATGGCCCAGTTCGCGTTAAATCCGTATTTGCAGATCATCCCGGCAGTGAGACATGCCCCGCGGCAATTTCTCTGGTCCTCTTATGACGCCGAGGCGGATGTGTTGTACATCAATTTCAAAAAGCCGAGCCACGCCACAGACAGCGAGCTGACAGACGATGATGTCATCATCCGGTATGAGGGGGATCAGGTGATTGGCATGACCATACTGAATGCGAGCAAGCGATAAGCCGATGGACAAAGACATGCTGGACCAGATGGCGGATGACCCACTTGACCATTGAAATCAATATGAAAATTAAGCGAAAAATCACCACATAATGCCGTTCTGTAAAAAAAATAAAAAAAAATGAACAAAATGAACAAAAAGACTTGACATCCCATTTTAATGCTGTATTATTGAGTTTAATGAAAACAGGCCGTATCATGAAAACGCTTAACCACATTCTGAGCCTCATTCTGACAGCCACCCTGCTGTCAACCGGCATACCGGTGTTCAGCCCCGAGGACGCGAGCATGAATAGCCGCGTGGGACTGGAAGACGCAGTATTGCGCGTTCAGGACTTCGCGCGCAGCGCAGACACCCCCGCCGCGTTCTCAGAAAGTGTGGCCCGCGCCCTCTCCACCCTGAATGTGGTCGCGGGCCTCAAAACGGTCATCAGTGAAAATAAAGGGACTTGGGCAAAATCAGTCCAGACTGAATTTGGCTTGGCATCCTTATTAAATAGTTCAATCCCCTCGGATGGCAACGAGCAGGTATCCGAACAGCCAATGGATTATCAGTCAATGGCTGTCTCACCTGCTTTTCGTTATGGCTGAGGGATAAAATTTCTTTGGCAGGAGGTGTGTATGATTGAAAATCGTAAAGTTTTTTTAAGGAGATAGAGAAATGAAACTCACGAAAATTGTATCAATTTTGACGATTGGCCTTTTTCTGTGCAGTAGCGCAGTCTTTGCGGCCGACATCGCTGCCACCCTGACTGTGGGCGAGGTGGAAGGAGGCGCGGGTGTCACAGTGAGTGTGCCTGTAACCATCTCTGATGATGATAGCAAGGCCGCCGGCCTGGCCGTTACGCTGACCTACGATGCTGCCCTTACCTTTGCCGGGCTGGAGCAAGCTGACCCCCAAGCAATCAGTGATCCTGAGGCAGATGCACTGGAAGATGCGGATGTGCTGGATAGCACCCTCTACTATCAGGCAAATGATGACGGCGCAGGTACAGTGAAGATCGCCGCGGCCGCCGCTACAGCGGTCGTGACCGGCGTTGTATTCAACGCAAAGTTCACCATCCCCACTGACGCCGAGGCCGGGACTGTGTACGACGTAACCGCAACTCAGACCAACATCACGAATGCGGCTGCCGGATACGAGACACCCACTGACATTGAGGTGCTGTGCGGTGTACCGGATGACACAGGGACTGTGGCAGACACATTCACCACCACGCTGGTTGCTGGAAAGGTTACTGTGCCTGACACCATAAAAGGCGACCCTGTGGGTGACGATGGGAAGACAACTATTGCTGATGTCCTGAAAGCCATCAGCTTCATGAATCAAGCGGCAGTGACAGCGGAACAGATTGCGTGTGATATGGATGATGCAAATGGTGTCACCATTGCTGACATATTGAAGATGATTGCTCAGATGGAGTAGTAGTAGTCGCTGCGTCTCTATCCATCATCAGAATGAAGGGGGTTCAAGGCTCTGTCTGCTTGTTCTGGGAAGCTAAAGCTTTGATCTCCTTACCTTCTGTTTTCAATGGTATTTTTGTGTTTAGTAGCAAATGATTTCTCATCTGTGAAAAATGCTGGAAATGGGAGACTGTCTGGCATTTTTATAATGAGGAAAAAGTATTTGGGATTTTAATTTTTTTTGAGAAAGGGTGATATTATGAGGAAAAGGAACAATTGTTTGATGAGCCTGCTTCTTTCTCTGCTGATTCTGTCCTTCGGTGCAGTGTCGGCATCTGCGGCTCCTGAGATTACAATTGGAACCGTGACAGGCGCTCCGGGTGAGAATGTTGACGTAACCGTCACCATAAATGATGAGTTTCCTGCCTTGAGCGGCGGACAGGTTGATTTCGGATTTGATGGTGACGCGTTGGAGTTTGTAAGTGGAGTAGCAGGCGACGGTACATGGATGTTCCCTCCGGCTCCCAAGACAGCCACTCCTTCTGATCCGAACACCCAGACGGGCGAGATTACGATTCAGTTGTTTGGAGAGGCGGACGCACTTCCGGCTAGTACGGTTGCCACATTGGCAACCATAACTTTAAAGATCAATGCAACTGCTGCGTTAGACACTGACTATACGCTCACTTACTTGGCCAGAGCCACCAACGGGTTGTTTGACAACGATGTCAACACTGTTACTGCCACAGGCAATAACGGATCAGTCTTCGTTAAAAAGACAAACATCCCCCCTGTAGCCACAGGTGGAAACTTTGAGGTGAACGAAGACGAGGTAGCGACAGGTACGCTGGTCGCCACGGATGATGATGGGGACACCCTCACCTACAGCGTCGGAACCGATGTCACCAACGGACAACTGGCAATTGTTGCGGATACCGGAGCCTATACCTACACTCCCAACGCCAATTACTTCGGAAACGACAGTTTTACATTCTCTGTGAACGACGGCACAGTTGACTCCAACATCGCGGAAATGACAATAGTCGTCAATGGCGTTGTGGATGACCCTGTGGCTGCACCCCTGACGTTGGACATTCAGGAAGACGCGGGGAAACAGACAGGCACTCTCGAAGCCGCTGACGCGGATGGCGATGCGCTCACTTACAGCATCACCCAAGACCCCACGCTGGGTACGGTCAGCATCACCAATACCACGGACGGGAGTTTCGAGTACACTCCTGGAACTGACAAAAACGGAACCGACACCTTCAAGTTTCAAGTCACCGACGGTTCCGGAACATCCGACGCCTTGGTGACAATAAACATCGCCGCGGTTAACGATGCACCCACAGCAACAGCGGCCGAATTTTCGGTCACCCAAGGTCAGACTGCGACAGGTCAATTGGAGGGTAACGATGTAGATACTGGCGATACGCTGACTTTCACCGCCGTTGATCAACCCACGAAGGGCACATTGACCCTCTCCGCAGACGGAAGCTACGAATACAAGGCCGACGCCACTGCTGACATTACGGACGGCGACTCCTTCAAGTTCAAGGTGAGTGACGGTACGCTGAGTTCTGCTGACACCAAAGTGACGATCACCCTCAATCTGTCGAATGTCGCGCCTGTGGCGACTGAGGGTCTCGCCGTGGCCACTACTGAGGATGTGGATGGAACAGTCGAACTGACCGCCACTGATGCGGATGGGGACACCCTGACCTACACCATCGTTGCAGTAGATGGTCAGCAGACCAAAGGGGTTGCCACCGTTACGGGTACCACAGCCACCTACACTCCCAACGCTAACGAAAATGGGATAGACACCTTCACCTTTCAGGTGAGCGACGGTGAACTGACCGACACCGCGGTGGTGAATGTGACCATCACTGCAGTGAACGATGCACCTGAGGCGACTGAGGGACTCACGCTGACCACTGACGAGGATACGGATGGAACAGCCGAACTGACTGCCACCGATGCGGACGGCGACACCCTCACATATTCCATTGTCGCGGGAGAGGGCCAGGCCAATGGGACTGCGACTGTCAGCGGAACCACAGTCACTTACACGCCCAATGCCAATGTGAGTGGAACAGACAGCTTCACGTTCAAGGTTGCGGATGCCACCGATGAGGACACAGCCACCGTGGCAGTGACGATCAATGCGGTGAACGACGATCCTGTGGCCTCTGATGGGACAATGACTGTCACGCTGGTGGATCCCAAAACAGCGACAGTTGAACTGATTGCAACTGATGAGGAAGGCGACCCCCTCACCTACACCATCGTCGCTGGAGAGGGACAGGCCAAAGGGACGGCGACAGTCAGCGGCACGACAGCGACCTACACCGCCAATGCTGACGCCACTATAGGAGACGACTCCTTCATGTTCCAAGTGGATGACAACAACGGCGGCACCGACACAGCAACTGTCGCAGTCACCGTCGAGACGGGGAACATTTCTCCTGTCGCAACGGCTGGTTCTGTCGAGGTTACAGTGGGCGATCCGACAAAGCCGACGACATCAGGCCAGTTGGCCGGAACCGATGCGGACGGCACCATTGTCTCCTACGCGCTTGTAACGGGTGCCGGTAAGGGGTTTGTCGAACTCACCAACACGACAACCGGCGCGTTCACTTATGAGCCTCGTTCCAGCACAACAGCCACTGACATCGACAGCTTCACCTTCACGGTGACAGACAATCTGGATGCTGTGTCCGATCCTGCCACAGTGGATGTGACCTTCATCGCTGTATATACGCTTGACTTGAGCGATGGCGCATTCCAAGTTGAACCCGGTTTGAGTGTGACGGGCAAATTGGATGTCACCTATGATGGTCCGGGTACGCTTGTGTATAGTGTCACTGCTGCTCCGACAAAGGGAAGGTTCACAAGCTTCAATGACGCAACCGGCGATTTCACCTACAAAGCTGATGCGGATGCCACTGGAACTGATCCCTTTACGGTTGAGGTGACTGACGGTACAAAGACCGATACTGGCGTGGCAACCGTGACCTTCGATGTCATGTACGACGCGACGGTGACCGTATCACCTGTGGCTGGCGGAACCGCCACGTTGGACAAGACCGAGGTGACCGAGGGCGAGTCCGTGACACTCACAGTAAACGCGGCCACCGGATACAATGTCACAGGCGTGACTGCCAACGGCACAGCCGTGAATCCGGTAGGGAATGCCTACACAGTCTACAACGTGACTGCCAATCAGACATTCGCCGTGACCTTTGAGCTGGCGCCAGGCACATACGACGCAACCTTCACCATGACACCTGCCGCGGGCGCTGGAACAGCCACGCTGGACAAGACTGAGGTGCTCGAGGGCGAGTCCGTGACACTCACCGTAAACGCGGCCACCGGATACGAGGTCGCAGGCGTGACAGCCAACGGCACATCCGTGACTCCGGTAGGGAATGCCTACACAGTCTATGACGTGACTGCCAATCAGGCCTTTGCTGTGACCTTTGAAGAAGAAATTGAGGATGACTCCAGCAGCGCAGACCAAGACGGCGATTTCAAGATCAGCCTGTCCGAAATGCTCCGTGTCCAGCAGCTCTACATCACGGGTGCGTATTACTGCGATCCCATGGGTGAAGACGGATATGCCGCCGGAGACGGCGACCATAACTGCACACCGCACACGTCGGACTACAACGATCAGGATTGGAAGATCAACCTGAGCGAGTTCCTGCGGATCACCCAGTTCTACAACCTCTTTGGTTACCACGTCGCACCTGCGGGCGCTGACACAGAGGACGGTTTTGTGGCAGGTCCCGAGTGATTTTTTAAGGATCAACGACGAGACACATTCATGCAATCCCAGATGGGATTGCATGGATTGTCAAAGCGCAAGAATAACCAAAAATGAGCAATGATGACCGTTGTCAGGTGTCAGTGGTTAATTGCTTGTCGCCAAGTTGGATCAACTGACGGACAACTGACAACGGACCATTTGAGGAGAATATTATGAGCAAGAAGCTTTTGTCTGGAATTTTCGTTTTCACCCTCGCGATGATGTTCGCCGCTTCTGCGTGGGCAGGTGCTGCCGCAACGCAGACGGTCGAAAATGGCATCGCGACGGTCACGATCACCTACAGCGGCGACTTGGGCGCTCTCGGATACCAGGCGTTTCTGCCTGAGGGCGTGACCTTGGCATCGGTGGACGCGGCCAACGCGCCGGACATCAAGAAAGGGAAGACAGGGACCGTTGATTTTGCATGGCTTACCCCTCCCCCCAGCCCGTTGACATTCTCTTTCACCGTTGCTGGTGAAGGAGAGGTCGGCGGCCAAGTCCTTTATCGCGTCGGCGGCGGAGATGAGATCGTCGTGCCTGTGAGGTAATTTTTTGCTTGGGCTTCCGAAGTTTCTGAAACTTCGGAAGTCTGTTTTTAACGCGGTGTGCAACTCTGTCTCTCCTGCGAAGGCAGAAATCTGCTCTTGCAACAAATGGATTCCTGCTTTCGCAGGAATGACAGATGTTGCATGTCGCGAGTTTTTATAAAATTGGTTGTTGAGGGGATCTGTGGTATCAATAAACGAATAATCATGGATGCCTGAAGAAATGACCGTTCACTCTTTTCTTTTCCCCAAATTTTTTCCATTCATGCCGGTGGTGCCTCAACATGTTGCAAAATTTTCTGAATGGAACAACTCTTATTCCAGTATCCGAGAGCGTCGGGGAAGAGAAATGGACTTCTTTGATCACCGTGAGACATTTGCGGTTTTTGGGGAAGTGGGTGGGCGGTTCTTTGTAGGTGGAGGAAGCAATGACATTTAACATTAAGGAGTACATTATGATGCGGCCTTTTCTGGCTAGTTGCGGAAAGAATGCCATCCGACTCCTGAGCATCACGTTTGCGCTGGCCATGGTTCTGGCGCTCGGAAGCGGCGCTGCCGTGCCCGCGTATGCTCAGACGCTGGAAGTGACGCACAGTGCGACCCCTGATCCCTATGTAGCAGGGGGTGAGGTGACGGTCGCGACTGAGGTCACTTATACCGAGAAAGATGATGATGAGAACAAGCTGACTGCCTTGGGGTTCCAGATTCCCCTCCCCAGTGGCTGGACCTATGTTGGAAAAAGCGGAGATGATAGACCTTCCGGAAGCTACCGTGAAAATGAAGGGCGGATAGAATTCTACTGGTCTGAACTCGAAGAATATGAGAGCCCAATATCATTTACATACACCGTCAAGGCCTCTGACAATTCATATGGGACCCAGGAGATTTCCTCCACGGTGATCTACCGGTTTGGCCCAGGCGATGAAGAAAATCTGTTTGCCCAACCTCATCCGCTCACCATCGAAGGCCCGGCGCCTCCGGTGGGAGGATGTGAGCTGACCGCAACCCACACCGGGAATGAAAAATACACCCCGGAAAACAATTACGCGGCTGAGATGACCATCGAGTATTCCGGCACCGTGACCGCCTTGGGCATTGTGGCGGATCTGCCGGATGGATGGGAATATGTCTCTGTGGGAGGCGATGACGTGCCCACAGCAAAGACCGACAATGGCGATCTCGAATTCTCTTGGCCCGGCGCGGGCGGAGATGAAACACCCCCTGCCAGCCCCATCTCGTTCACCTATACCGTGAGACCGCCGGCATATGCGGCCGGGGAGCAGGAGATCAGTGCGGAAATGCTGTACCGCTGTGAGGCGGACGACGAGATGACAAAGGTCACCCCAGATGTGATCGCCATCTCACCCGTATCCCTGAGCATGACCCAGAGCGCAGGGGAATATGTGGCAGGAACCAACCTCGTGGTTGGCGTGGAGATTCCGTACAGCGGCAATCTCATGGCCCTCGGCATGGAAGTCACCCTGCCTGCTGGTTGGGAATGCCTGACCACCGGTGGAAATGACCCGCCGGCCAACATGCAGAATGTGACGGACGGCGTGGAGTTCTCTTGGATCGACATGCCTGCCAGCACAGTTGATTTCACATACACCTTGGGGGTTCCCGCAACTGCCTCTGGAGACCAGCAGGTTTCATCTGAGGTGAAGTATCGCTTTGGCGACGCGGATGAGCAGGTTTTCAGACCGGATACCCCCCTGACCGTTAAGGAATCTCCGGGTGGTGAGGAGACCCTGACCGTGACCCACAGCTCGGGGGGATACATCGCTGGCGCGAATGTGACCATCGCCATGTCCGTTGAGTACACCGGTGGTGTGTCTGCCTTGGGCGTTGAGGTGGATATCCCGGCAGGCTGGCAATATGTTGCCCGTGCTGGCGAGGACCGACCGGCGACAGGTTCGGCAACTGATGACGGCGCGGAGTTCGCATGGGTGGATGTGCCCGCGAGCCCGGTGGATTTCACATACACCGTCAAGGCTCCCGCGAGTGCAAGTGGCGATCAGGAAATCTCGGCCACAGTGCTGTATCGGCGCCTCGGCGAGGAAGTTCCCGCGACTGCCGAACCGGATCCGCTCGTTCTGCTAGCGGACACCACCCAGACCCTGACCGCAAGCCAAACGGCCAGCCCGAATGAATATGAGACGAGCAAGCTGCCCGTTTCTGTCACGGTCGCGACGAACATCGCGTACACCGGCAGCGTGACCTCCCTCGGCATGACCGTGGATCTGCCGGGTGACGTGACATATGACTCGGGATCCATTGCGGGAGACGATGCCCCCGCGGTGAACGAACTGGAAAACGGCGATCTGGAACTTTTCTGGGGCGAAGCCGGTGTTCCGGGTACGCCGATTGACTTTACCTACACCGTCATCCTCCCCACAGGAACAGAAGGGACCCAGACGATCACTGCCACGGCCCTGTATCGGCACGACGAAGGAGTGGAGAAGACCGTTGCGCTAGCCTCTGCTGTGATCAAGGAAGAGACCCCGGTCATTTACCATTACATCACCGCTACAGCAGGGGAGAACGGCTCCATAACGCCTTTGGGCATGATTTCAGTGCTGGCGGGCAATCCTCAGACCTTCACGATAACGGCTGATGCCGGGTATGAGATCGCTGATGTCTTGGTTGACGGGACATCGGTCGGTGCGCTCGAAACATACACCTTTGGCAGTGTCACGATAAATCAGCGCATTGAGGCGACATTCGTGACGACTTGGTGTGCGACAGCAACTTGGGAACCTGATGATGGCGGAGAGATCATCCTTGATGGACGGACCGCCAAGATCATCACCAACACCGGCTATGCCATTCAGGATGTGCTGGTGAATGATGCATCCATTGGCGTGGTTCCGACCTACACCTTCCCGACAGATAAAACCGCAAGATCCGATTGGTGGCCCACCACGGATCCGGCTGAGGGTGACGATGACGATGA
>JAOZRQ010000083.1:3736-7968 GCA_029940115.1 Desulfobacterales bacterium | reverse complement strand
AGCCTGATCACCATCACATCAGGACCCAACGGCAACACCACCGTCACGGAGAACGAGGACGACACCTCCACAGCGGTGTTCCTGCCCGAGTCCGGATATGAAGTCTCGAGTGTGACCATAGACGGCCAGACATTGGAACTCCCGCTCCCCTCCGAGTACACATTCAGTGACGGAGCGGAACATACCGTTGAGGTGACCTTTGCGGCAGTCCCTGAGTCGTACCTCATAACGGTCACATACAGCATGGGGGGGATTGTCACCCCGGGCACCACAGAGGTGAACGCGGGTGATGACAAGACATTCAACATGGAACCCGCGGCAGGGTATCAGGTCGCGGATGTGAAGGTGGATGACGTGTCACAAGGCGCGGTGGACACCTACACATTTGAGAATGTCACTGTAGCCCACACCATCCAGGTGACCTTTGAGAAGGAGCCGATCCAGATCACCGTGACCACGGACCCCGCAGACGGTAGCGGCGGCACAATCACCGTGGATGAGCTGGTCGCGACGATCCTTCTCGCGGATGGGTATGAAGTGGTGAGTCTGCTGGCAGACGGCCAAGCCGTGACGACGATCACCGCCACCTACACCTTCAAGGAAGGGACCACCGAGGGGACGATTCATGCGGTCTTCCAAGTCTCTCAGGTGACCATCACGGCGATGGATAATGCGGACGCGATCATTGTCGTGAATGAGGACGGGACCCGAACCATCCGCATCACCCCTGAAGACGGATTTGACGCGGAGACCATCACCCTGAACAATGAGGAGGTGACGTGGGAGAGGGATGGGTCGGACATCATCGTGATAGTCCCTGCGGATGCCCAGCTTCAGGTGACCTTGAAGGAAGTGGTTCAATATAAGATCACCGCGACTGCCGGCGACAATGGCACCATCACCCCCTCTGGTGAGATGAACGTGACCGAGGGCGAGAACAGCCAAGAATTCACCATCAAACCGGCTGATGGATATGAGGTGGATGACGTGACGGTGGATGGCACCTCACAAGGTGCGGTGACCACTTACACCTTTGAGAATGTCGATGCCGAACATACCATCCAAGTCACGTTCAAGCCCCTGCCGGTCTATATCATCACGGCTTCTGCCGGGGATCACGGCAGTATTTATCCCGCTGGCGAGGCTGAGGTGCAGGAAGGGGGGAGCCAGACATTCACGATCACCCCTGACGCAGGCTATGCTGTGGCGGATGTGCTGGTGGATAGCGTCTCGGTGGGTGCGGTTCCCAATTTTGCATTCACAGATGTCCTCGCGAATCATACCATTGAGGTCACCTTTGTGCGAACCTCCTGCATAGAGGCCACATGGGAACCTGATAATGGCGGAAAGATCGTGATGAAGGACCTGAACGCGACCATCATTCCCGCCACAGGCTTTGAGGTGGCGGATGTTTTCGTGGCCGGCGTATCGGTCAGTTCGGTCGCGACCTACACCTTCCCGGCGGATTGTGAATGCGCCGAAGGCAAATCCGCAAGGGTTGATATTTTGCCGCCAACTGATCCGGCCGATAGCGATGACGACGATGATGCCGGAACTGGCGATGACGACGATGACGCCGGAACTGGCGATGACGACGATGACGCCGCAACCGGCGATGACGACGATGACGCCGCAACCGGCGATGACGACGATGATGCCACAACCGGCGATGACGACGATGACGCCGCAACCGGCGATGACGACGATGACGCCGCAACCGGCGATGACGATGATGACGCCGCAACTGGCGATGACGACGATGACGCCGCCGATGACAGCTGTACCATTCATGCAGTCTTTGTCGTGTCTCAGATAAATGTTGCGCCTGTTCCTGAAGAACAAGGAGCGGTTTCTGTCATAACCAATGCCGAAGGCAACAAAGTCATTACCATTCTGCCGGAAGCTGGGTATGAACCGGATGTGATTGAGATTGTGGTGGACGGAACGCCTGTACAGATTGACCCTGACCCTGTGGGGGATGATGGCGTAGTGACCTACACCCTGCCCCCGGGTGTTGACACCGCCGTGGTGACGGTGACCTTCCGTGAGCCAACGAGATACACCATCACAGCCACCTGCGGAGCCAACGGAAGCATCTCTCCCGCTGATCTGGTGCAGGTGAACGAGGGCGACACCGAGAGGTTCACCATGAATCCCGCACCTGGATATATGGTGGAGAATGTCACAGTTGACGAGGTCCCCAGAGGTCCGAGAGCCAGCTATACCTTCACCAATGTCACGGCGGCCCACGAGATCCATGTCACTTTCACAGAAGTGCCGATTTTCCATGTCATCACCGCGACCGCGGGAGATGGCGGAACAATCGCTCCTTCACCGACAGTGGCGGTGGCAGATGGTGCCAGTGAGACTTTTCAAATCACACCGGATTCCGGGTATGAGATAGCGGATGTCAGCGTGGATGGCGAATCGGTGGGCCTAGTGGCCACCTACACGTTCACGAATGTCTTCGACGATCGTACCATCGAGGCCACCTTCAGTTCCACGGTTGTCTGTGAGATCACCGCGACATGGGAACCCGATGACGCGGGAGAGATCCGCATTGACGGCATGACAGCCACCATGGTCCCTTATAACGGATATGCGGTCATTGATGTCTTGGTGGACGGGGAATCCGTCGGTGCCAAGGCGACCTACATATTTGAGGACAAGGCGGCCAGAGCGGACGATATTTTGCCCCCCACGGACCCGGCTGATGGTGATGACGATGATGATGATGTGGCATGTAGCCATACCATCCATGCAGTCTTTCAGCATACGTCCATTGACGCGACCGCGGGCGATCACGGTATCATCGTCGTTACGGCAACTGCAGACGGCACATGCACCTGCAATGTCATGATCATCCCGGATGACAAGTATGAGGTGGACGATGTCCTCGTGGATGATGAATCTGTCGGCGCTGTGACCTCTTACACCTTTGAGGATGATGACGGGCATACCATTTATGCCACCTTCAAGGAAGAAGAAGGCGTACGTCATACCATAACGGCCACGTCCGGTGCGAACGGAAGCATCTCTCCCTCAGGCCTTGTCAAGGTGAAAGCGGGCGAAAGCCAGGCATTCACGATGACGCCAGCTTCCGGGTATCGGGTGCTGGATGTGGAGGTGAACGATGTCTCTGAAGGCCGGTTGAGCACATACACCTTTGCGGATGTCACAGCCGATGCGACCATTGAGGTGACCTTTGAACTGATTCCGATAGTGACTCAGTACCCCATCACAGCGAGTGCGGGAGACGGCGGCAGCATCACCCCCGGGGATGTGCTTGTGTATGAAGGCGACAGCCAAACCTTTGTATTCACTCCGGATGTGGGCTATGTGATCGCGGATGTGGTGGTGGATGATGTCTCCATCGGTGTGGAGACCAGCTACACCTTTGAAAACGTCACGAGAGAGCATCAGATATCTGTCACTTTTGAACCGGGGCCAGACTACTTCACGATCACCGTGACCGCGGGGACCAACGGAACCATTGATCCGTCAGATGATGTTCAGGTGGAAGCGGGCGGCAGCGAAGAATTCACCATAACGCCTGATGCGGGATATTTCGTGAAGGACGTTCTGGTGGATGGCGCATCAGTTGGCGCAGTGACCACTTACACCTTTGTGGATGTGGACAAAAACTGCTCCATCGGAGTCGTCTTTGCCATTGCCCGTACCATAACGATTCCCACGGATATCACCGGCGGAAGCATTACGCCCTCAGGCGAAGTTCAGGTGGCAGATGGCAACGCGTTCACCTTTACCGTGATTCCAAGTACCGGATACCGGGTGCTGGAGGTGAGCGTGGGTGGTGAGGTCTATGAATTGACGGATACGAATGAATACACCATCGAATCTGTCACGGATGATCTTGCCATTGAGGTGGTCTTTAAGGAGATCCCGACCCATGTCATCACAGCCAGCGCGGGAGAGGGTGGAAGCATTGATCCCGCAGGTGATGCCGCAGGTCAGGTCGAGGTGTCAGAGGGTGCGGATCAGACCTTCACCATCACGGCCGCCTCAGGGTATGCGGTGTTGGATGTCATTGTGGATGAAGTGTCTCTCGGTGAAATAACCACCTACACCTTCGAGAATGTCACTGAAGAAGGACATACCATTGACGTCACCTTTGAACTGAGGCCGACTTGGACCATCACGGCCTCTGCCGGAGACGGTGGAAGCATCACCGACGAAGGGGAGACGACGGTGTATGAAGGAGAGGACAAGAC
>JAOZRQ010000083.1:0-3636 GCA_029940115.1 Desulfobacterales bacterium | reverse complement strand
CCTTCACCACCATGGCGAGTGAGAATGGCATCGACTACGCAGACCCGAATGGAGACGGCATTCCTGATTCGCAGGAAGTGGACGAGAGTCCATTCCCGGCGGAGGTGGAGTGGTTTGTCAACACATCCGTCGGTGGTGCGATAAAGGGTCTCCAAGCGGTGACCAATGTGCGTCGCTTTGTCTCCCTGAAGGCGGTTGCGCCGAGCCAGATTCCCGGCCTTCCTTCAAACAGGGAGTTCCCGATCGGCTTCATCGCGTTTGGCTTGGAGTGTGCTGAGGGTGCCCAAGTGACCGTGAATGTTCACCTGTCCCAGGCCGCGCCGACGAATGCCGAGTGGTACTTCTACAACCAGGTGACGCGGGATGTCAGCGTCTATTCCAGTGCCACGTTCAGCACGACCCGAACCATGGTCACGCTCTCCCTCAGAGATGGCGGAATCGGAGATGCTGACGGTGAGGCAAACGGCGTCATCATCGATCCAAGTGGTTACGGTGTTCCGATTGTACCCGTGACGGAAGGCGCAGGTGACGACAACTGCTTCATCAGCACCGCGGCTGGCGGATCAGCACCCCACATTCTCGGTGCGGAGACCTCGCTGATGCTGCTTCTGCTGATGGCACTTGGCGCGGCGCTGTTCGTCCGAAAGGTACGCAAGTAGTCCAAGCAAGAAACTAAGTTTTTCAGTTTCTTCTTGATAAGAGGGGCGAGGTGGAAACACCTCGCCCCTTTTTTATGCCAAAGAAACAAAGAAACCCGGCTTCTGGAACAGGCGCAGGCCTGTCGCAACCTGATCGCCAGTTGTCCTGAAAGCGAAGCCGGGTTTCTTGGCAACGCCGGCTTCCACTCAAAGAAACCCGGCTTCTGGAACAGGCGCGGGCGTGTCGCAACCTGATCGCTGGTACTCCTGAAAGTGAAGCCGGGTTTCTTTGCACCACCAGAAGCCGTCATCCTGCGCCAACCACACGGATTGGCGATGATAAAGAAACCCGGCTTCTGGGCCATAAATTTTCCTGTGTTCACCTTTGTGCCCTCTCTTTGTGTCTCTGTGCCTTTGTGTGGGACAAACTTTTGGCCGGGGACTTATTTATTTTACACGATCTCCTTGACGCGGAATGAAATTATGATTATTGTTTTTGAGTACAGGACAAAAAAAATCGTAGGGTGGGGTTCTACCCCCACCAATCCTGGATTCCCCGAAATTGGTGGGGTGGAACTCCACCCTACAACTGGGGCGGTTCTCATTTTTTTGTCCTGTACACAGATGTGTTGGTAAGATCACAGTTTAGATTTGCGTTAAGAGAAATCAAGAAACAGAGGAATATGACGATGACTGTTGAACAATTATATCAGCAATACATAAAGCCGATATCGGTTGCCGAACAATTGGAACTGATTTCCCTCATCAGCAGAAAATTGGTCAGCCAATCGGAACCGAATGAGAAAAGGCGAAGTCTGCTGGAGCTTGAGGGGCTGGGCGCTGAGACATGGAAGGGAGTGGACGCCCAGAAATATGTCGATGATCTGAGAGACGAATGGAGTCACCGCTTATGACAATTCCTGATGCGGTTCTCACTGAAATAACACAACTGGGACTCGACACATCTCCGTTCATCTACTTTGTCGAACGTCACCCCGTTTATCTTCCGATGATGCGGGATGTTGTCAGAAGGGTTGATGAGGGAGCCATAAAAGGCTTTGCTTCTGTGATTACGCTCACCGAGGTGCTTGTGCATCCAAAGCGTAATGGAGACACTGCCCTTGAAAACGAATATCGCCATCTTTTGGAAAGCAGTCGCAATTTTGAACTTGTCCCGATTGATGCCGAAATAGCTGCCCGAGCTTCGGAACCTCGGAGCCTCTATAACCTGCGAACTCCTGATGCCTTGCAGATTGCGGCAGTGCTTTCCGTCGATTGCGAAGCGTTTCTTACCAATGACAAAAAACTGAAGCATGTCATATTGGACGATTATCTGCCGTAAGATCTTTCCGAGGAACTTCCCCGCTCCTGCCGAATTGACAAATCTGGCAGACGTCTCGGATTTGCCAATCCGAGACGAGCAAAGAGGAGTTCTTTAATAAAGCGGAAACCGGTAGGCCAAATATAACGGATAACTGTGCATTTTTGCCTCCTCATTGAATTCAAGATTTCTTCCGCTGATGCGGACCCGGCATCTCACCGGATATTTTTCGGCGAACACGTTCAGGCTTTTGAGCTTGCCCGATTTTCCGGCCTTCACTTCAATCGGATAGACGTTTCCATCGGCCTCACGAACAAATTCGACCTCGGCCGTGTTTCGTTGCCAGCAATACAGCGGACCGGACCCTGAACAGACAAATTCCTGAGCCACAAAATTCTCACAAAACGCCCCCTTGAAGGTGGCGAACAGGTCATCTTCCAAAACGATCATTTTCGGCGGGATCTGAGCCAGTGCCCCAAGCATCCCGATATCGAACAGGTACAGCTTGAACCGGTTTTCCGCAACAAATGCGGCAAACGGCATCTCGCCGGAATTGGATATCCCCACCTTTAACAGAAGCCCCGAATGGGTCAGCCAGTCAACCGATGATTTCAGCCGGGAAAACCGGCCGTTCGGCATCACCCCCGACGCCTTGAATTTCCTGTTCTCTCTCGCCAGTTGAACCGGAACCGACTCAAACACCGCACAGATGTCATTTGCCCGCACCCTTCCAGAATATTTTGAGAAATCACTCATGTAGGCCGTGATCAGATCCGACTGTCTTTTTCTGACCTTCTCAAACGCGGCCAGCGCGTTCTCCTGATTCAGGCAGTAGGTCTGAACCACCTCAGGCAACCCACCTGTGACAAAATACTCCCGCAGACGCTTCATCAGCCGATCATGAGCCACAGGGGGAATCGTATCCGGGTATCTGATCTCTTGGAGGAGACCGCATGACCTCTCATCTCCGGTTGCCCAAAGAAATTCTTCAAAAGACATGGGATGCAAATGCAGAAACGTGACCTTTCCCACAGGAAAGGGCTCGTCCGTCTGCGTCACCCCCAAAAGGGAACCCGCACATACAATCGGCACTTCCGGCATATCCTCACAGAAATATTTCAGACTGGTGAGGGCCCTCGGGACCTCCTGAATCTCGTCGAAAAAGATCAGGTCCCGACGACAATCAATGCCCGTATCCAGATAAAATTCCAAAGCGGTGAGGATGTTCCGGGGCATCAGGTCCGAATCGAACATCTTTGCGGCGTTCCGATCCTTTTGAAAATTGAGATAATGGGTCTGCCGGAACTCATGCTTGCCGAATTTCAGGAGGATATAGGTCTTTCCGGTCTGCCTGGTGCCTTTCAGGATAAGGGGTTTCCGATCATCCGACGTTTTCCATTCCAACAATCTTTTGTAAATTGTCCGTTTCATACGGATTTCATATCATTATTTGCGAAAAGCTGCAATTATTAATATGAAAATGGGGTGTCTGAGACGTCATCCCCGCCATCTACACTCCTCCAGGAAGCGACATTTTTTTTGACATTCCAAGTTTTTCTTGATACTGAAGGAAACGCGTCAAAACGCAAGAAGGGCTGCCCAGTCATTGAGGTTGAAAGGCATTGAGTCTCAAATTGTGAAGGTTGAAAGGCAATGAGACCGCCCTTCTTGCACTCC
>JAOZRQ010000082.1:2451-17245 GCA_029940115.1 Desulfobacterales bacterium | reverse complement strand
GAAATCGGCTCCCCACGCCTGATTCCCACAATCAGATGACCATGTCCTGAATCCCTATCATCCACAGGCGGCTCAAACTGGTAGGCATCCTGGGATAAAGCGAATGCCGGCAAAAGCGTTATGATAGCGAAAGTTTCTTGCGAACTCCCCGTCAGCATTACCCTGACCTCCCCAATGGGTGACGAATTTTCCGTCTGACGTGAATTTCTGAACCTGATCGTTTTCGCTGTCTATCACAAAGACAAACTGACGATTTGCCGCGAGCCTGCCGCTCCCCGCCCATCGGGTGACAAACTGTCCGTCTAAGGTGAACTTCTGGATGTGATTGTATGACCTGTCCGCCACATAGATAAAATCCTCTCCATCCGTGGCCAATTCACAATTCTGGAAATACCACGGCTGTTGCAACGTGGGCCACATCCGATCAAACTGGTAGGCATCTTGGGACCACGCGGATGCCGGCAAGAGCATGATGATGATCACGCTCATCACGAGAAACTGCAATGGTTTGTCGAGTCCTGATCTCATTGGACGACTCCTTTCTGTTATGGGTTAATTTTCAGGGTGGCTTGGGGAATCAATTCCCCGGCTGAAAGCCCAAGTGCGCTGAAGCGCACTGTGACATATGACATGGCTGGCTTCAGCCTGCTTTCGCTTTCAGCCTCGGAATTGATTCCGAGGCGCATCGCCGGGGAATCAATTTCCCCGTCTGAAAGCCCAAGTGCGCCCGCCGGGGAATCAATTCCCCGGCTGAAAGCTCAAGTACGCTGAAGCGCACTATGGCATATGACATAGCTGGCTTCAGCCTGCTTTCGCTTTCAGCCTCGGAATTGATTCCGAGGCTTGATTCCGAGGCGCATCGCCGGGGAATATGCTTCATGAAGGTCATCCAGCGATTTCCGCCAATATTCCCTCCCATTCCATGTTCTGGATTCTCTCTGAGAAAGGCATGTCCGGGAATCCTCACCTTTTTGGAAAAATCTTCGGGTTCAGGCTGGGGACTCACAGGAATCATCGTCTCACCCCATGTTGTTCGGCAAACCATGTCCACACGGCCCAGAACGTGTCATGATCTCCCAGATGACGGACCAGACGGTCATGGACGGCCTGCACCTCGGCTCTGTCCGGAGCATCTTTGTCCTGCAACGCCTCTGCATCCTCAATCGCCTTTTCCGCTTCCAGGGAGCGGGCGCGCCCCAAGCCGAAAATATCCGAGGTGAACCAGTTGTCCACCCGGCCATGCTGCAAAAATGGCGCATTTTTCAGAACGACTGCTGTTCTTGCCTGATCCTCGTAATCGAGATGAAAGAGTCGGTCACGCGCCTGATCGAAAACAGGTTCCGCGGCGGCCAATATCAGCGGCGAATGCGTGGTGATCAGGAACTGGATGTTCAAGCCCGGGTCCAAGTGGGGACTCATTCCCAGGAGGGCGGGGATGACGGCTCGCTGCCATTTTGGATGCAGATGGGCCTCCAATTCGTCAATGATCACGATCATGTTTTTGTATGGGACCCGTCGGGCATCCTGGCATGCGATCTTGTGTTCCTCGTAAGTCCACAGGATCAGATAGGCCATCGCGGTCATGCGTTGCACACTGGCGGCCGCATGAACCACGGGGACATCGCCGTAGGAATGCGCCAATGTGGGGATCTGCTTGGAATCTCCGGGGATTCGGACCGGATCACCCGGCTTCAGGGGTTCCTGAAAACCGTGGGACAAGTGCCGGAGCAGGCGGGTGAGCAGATGAAACGGCGATGTCCGCGGCGTGTTCTGCCAGTGTATCCAATCCCACAGCAGGCCGTTGCAGAGGGAGCGATCCCCATCTTTCCCCTGACCTCCTCCTTGATTCCCGACCATACCTCCTCCTTGCTCAGAATCAGCGGACTCAGCGGTCGGGACGCGGCGATGGGGATCCGGGCCCTTGCCGGATCCCAGACGGCAAACGACCGGTCAACCCGGGCATAGAGGATTAACCCAGAGGAAAACGCGGCGGAACAAGGGTTCCATTGCTGCTTGTCCCAGTCATATGAGATGACATCCTCCTTTGACACGTCTCCGGATCGATCGGTGAGTTGAAAGGTGATTTTGACATCATCCTTGTTCGCGTCGGCCCGGGGATAGGCGGGAAACTCCGCCCATTGGCCTGACAGAACAAACCATGCCGCGTCCAGCAGGAATGTCTTTCCCAAGCCGTTGTCCCCGGTAATCAGATTCAGACGACGCCCGGGCTCAAGGCGAAGCCGGGTTGCAGGCCCCACGCCGTCCAATTGCAGATAGCTCAAAATTCCTTCAGACATTCTCTTGTTCCATGGTTTTGATTTGAAAGTGAAGGATGAAGGCCCCATGGCTATCATCCCGGCTCTGGCTTGTCATCCTTTCCCCGCTCATATTCACCGATCATGGAACAGCCTTGCTGTTCACCACCCGCATGATGTCAAGAATCGTGATCCACCCGTCGTCATCCAAGTCGTAAAATGGATCGTACCCGGGATCGCCCGGTTCGGTGTTCCATCGTGATGAGACGCGTTCGATGTCGCCCTCATCAATGGTTCCGTTCCCGTCGAAATCATAGAAAAGCGGCTTGCCGTCGGATGTTGCGGGGATTTCCGGTTCTCCCATGGTGACGGTCCGGTCGGCGGAGATGGAGAGCATCGTTTTGAGGGTCTGATGGGCTTCGATGCTGACCGTCCTCACTTCTTCCCGGAGTATTTCCGTTCCCTGATAGATGCTGACGGTCATGAGAGATTCCCCGGCCGTTGCGCCGTGCAACATAAGTCGGTAATCCCCTTCAGTCAATTGGGCCAATGAGACGACCTGTTCTCCGGATTCGCCGAGATCAACATCCGCTTCCGGGATATCACAAGTCTCTTTACCGCATGTTTTCCCATCAGGCGCATGCATCGTGAGACGGGCCGGGCCGTCAATGGTCACGGAAACCCAGAGCAGTTCAGATGGTTCCGGTGCGATGGTCTGCTCAACCTGAGTCTCTGCCGGCAAGGAGATGTTCTTCCTTTCATCCATCGCATAGATGGCAATCTGATAGACGCCGACATCGGAGAAGCCGCTGTGGGTTCCCCCATATTGGCCGTCTCCCGCATCTGTCAATGCCAATGAGGGCAGATGGGTCAGCGGGTCAGACGAGTCGCTGTCGGATGCAGGGGGGATGATGACGGCGAACACCTTCGCTATCGTACCGGTGGTGGTCACCCTTTCCACCCAAATCTCCGCAGAGACTTCGCCGTTCAATCTCTGAGACGGTGCGACCGTGCCGATCAGCGGTTCATCCCCTGCGGTCATGATGCCGTTTCCGATGATGGCGTCTTGGGCCAGCCCGTCATTGTCGTACATCCCGGGAACTTGGCCGGTGCCGGAGCGTCGGCCAAGGTATCGGACGGCCCTTTTGGCCTGCAAAAACGCATCCGATATTGTGGAACCTTCGGATATGCTTTTCCAGAAAAACTGGGAAAAGGAGATGGTCTCGTCATCCACGCCGATGAAACTGGCTGGCTGGTCCCCGGTCGCGCTCGATATCAGGATCCGCTCCTTCCCCTCAGGGGTGGTGAGTGCTGACAGAAATTCGCCGGAACAGGACGCGTCATAGACCACGACCACCTTGCCGGGCAGGGTCTCCTGAAGTTTGTCGAGCCAAGCATCCATATCCTGGGGCGAAAGTGTTTCCGTGTCGTTCAATTGGAGCGTTCCGTCCTGCTCATTTCCGGTCATGAAGAGGACCACATCCTCTGTGTTTTCCCCGGCCCACGTCTCAATGGTGGACTTGAGATAGTCCCATGTGGGAGTACTGTCCCAACCCGATGAAAATGCGACTGGACTCATAAAGAAGATATCTTCATCCGAATACCCCTGAAATTTCAGCGTGTCATAAGCCAGCACAGAGTTCTTCCGGATCGCGGGCCACAAGGCTTCTTTTACTTCTGCCGGCGAGGGATCTCCCGCTAAGATAATGGCTCTGTGCCTTAACGGATTCGTGATCCTGACGGAGAGCAGTTTGGGCGCGGAGGTGTTTCCTGCCCGGTCCTTCGCATAGATCGTAATCCGATAGGTCTCTTCTGTGTGAAAGCCGCCATAGAGATTCTCATATCGTCCGGGTTCATCTTTCACTGGCATCAGGTCAACGCCGGGAAAGTCCTGTATGGCACTCCCGGACAGTTCCGGGTCGTACCCGGGGGGCCAGATGACAGCTCGCACTCCTGCAATGCCGTCATTGTCCGTCACGCCAGACGCGATGAGACGGGCGGTTCCCGGCTCCTCCCCGGCTTCCCAAGAGACGCTTTCCATCCTTGGGATTTCTGTGTAAATCTCCGTGCCGTTGCCGATATAGACGTCTTGGGCCGATATGAGGTCGTCCGCCTCATTGCCGATCCCATTGCTGTTCCCGTCCAAAAGCGGATGCTGGAACGCGGTGGGAGATTCGAGGGAACTGCGGGCAAGCGTGAACGCATCGCTGACATCGTATCCGTTAAAGACATGGGTCCAGAAGTAGTTGGAGAAGGAGATGGTTCCCTGGCTGATGAAGAAGGCGACTTCATCCGCGGAGGCACTGGTGATTGTGATTCGTTTCCTGTCAGGAACTGGCGTGAGCAGATTCAGAAAACTGCCGGAATAGCAGGCGTCATAGATGAGGATCACCTCCTTCTCGGAATCCTCGGCTTCGGGAACATCTGCCTGAAAGGTGTCCAGCCACGAATCCAAGTCATATCCAAGAAGAAGCTCCGAGCCGCTCATGCGGAAAATGTTGGTCCCGCCGTGATCGGTGAGGTAAATGACCAGGCTGTCCGCGTCTGCGGCCCATTCGGTGATGGCCTGTTGAAGATTCTCGTTTGTGGCATCCGCATCCACGTCGTCCGGTTCGCCGTTGCTGTCGAGGTCGAGGTCGGTGTCTGAACTCAGGTAGTAGATCGTCTCCTTGGTGAACCCTTGGTAGGTAAGGGTTCGATAGGCGAAGTTGGCGCTCATCTGGGTGGCCTCCCAGAGGGTGTTGCCTTCATAGGGGCCGCCGCCGGCGACGATGATGGCTTTGGTCTTCTTGTCTGAGAGCAGGGTCGGTTTGAAGACCTGGACGCGGTTGTTGCCGAAATCGGAAACATAGACTCTGCCGTCTTCGCTTACAGCCACTGCAACCGGAGAATTCAATTGACCAGGGTTGGAGCCGAATTCTCCGAATTTCGTTATGAACTGACCGCCTGATGTGAATTTCTGGATACGATGGTTGCCTCTGTCAACCACATAAACAGATCCATCCTTATCCACTGCGATGCCTTTAGACGCTTCAAATTCACCATCCCCGCTCCCTTGGGTCCCCCATTTGGTTACAAGTTGACCGTCTGGATCAAACTTTCGGACACAATCTTCACAATCTTTTGTCGTATAGACAAAGCCATCGCTGTCCGTGGCACTGGTGTAAAGATGATCGGCAAACACATCTTCTCCAGTCTCCATGGGGACAGGCTGGCCGTCCAAAGTGAATTTCTGAACACGATCATTTCCCGTGTCATCCACATAGACAAAGCCGTCCTCTGTTCGTATGGCTTGAGGCTTGTAAAGCTTTCCCGCCTCACTGCCCCTGCTTCCCCACTTGGCAACAAATGACCCATCTGGTGTGAGCTTTTGGATGCGACCATTCCCCATATCTGCCACATAGACAAAGCCGTCGCCATCCACTGCAACACCACAACTATACATCATAAACTCTCCGTTATCAACGCCATAGCTTCCCCATTTGGCAAGAAATTGGCCATCCGTGGTAAACTTCTGGATACGATGATTGCCATTGTCAGCTACATAAACAAAATCCTTGCTATCTATTGCTATGCCCTCAGGGCCCCGAAATTCGCCGTCCCCCATGCCATTTACTCCCCATTTGGCAACAAGCTCACCATCTGACGTGAATTTTTTGATATTATAATTGATGGAACTGCTCACCACAACATATATAAGCCCACTGTTGTCCATAGCAATGCCGTAGGGGCTGGAAAACATTTGCTCCCCGCTGGCACAGGTTTTCCATTTGGTGACAAACGCTCCGTCTGACGTGAATTTTTGAATACGATCATTTCCTCTGTCCACCACATAGACAAAGTCGTTATCCGCCATTATGCCGCTAGGGGCGGCAAACTGTCCGTCCTCACTGCCCCAGCGGTCTCCCCATTTGGCAACAAACCGCCCATCTGATGTGAATTTCTGGATACAGTGATGAAGGGTGTCTGCCACATAAACGAAGCCGTTGCGATCCACTGTCACCCCCTGAGGCCCATAAAAGTCTCCCCATTTGGCGATAAATTGTCCGTCTGATGTGTACTTCTGGATACGATATGTATCCAGCACATAGACGAATCCCTTTTCATCTGTACCCACAGTTCTCGGAGAGATGAAATACCACGGTTGTTTCAGAGCAGGCCACATCCGCTCAAATTCATAGACGTGTCTGTCGGCGGCAAATATCCAGTTCAGAACAACATCGCCGCTTTGTCCGTTCTTCCCATCCACGACAATGTGATATCGGACGCCCTCTTGAGCCTCGAACTCGAGGCGGCTGGTGTTCTCCCCAGTCTCTTCGTCGTCATCATTGCTGGCGATTTCTGTGAGACTGCCCATGTCTGATCCGGTGTAAACCGCAAGCAACGTGTCAAAGGCGCATCCATGGGTGTCAAAGGTGAAATGATCATCTCTGAGCGCGGTCCATGACCACCAGACCGATGTGCCACCGCTATTCCCGGCGTGATTCTGTTCGCCGGTCTCTTTGGTGGCTCCCAGATTTGAACCGCTGGTTTGTCCCGAAACCCCTGTCAATTCCGAGGCATGGGCCCAAGCATCATTCGGGGTTCCCATATGCCAGTTTAAGACGATGTCGCCAAAATAGGGATAAGCACCGTCCACAACGACATAGTAGGATTCGCCCACCTGAGCTTCAAAAGTCAGCCCGCTGTTGCCGCTGGGGCTTCCATCATTATCATTCGCCGCCACTTCTGTCAGATAATCCACATCAATCTGCTCATCGGGTGGTATAGTGTAAACCGCAAGCAGGGTGTCAAAGGAGCTGCCGTGTGTGTCAAATGAAAAGTAATCGCTTTCCAAGGCTTTCCACTTCCACCATACCGATTTTCCGCCTTCAGCATTTGCATGGTCTGGCTCATCATCCTCCTCTTTTGTGGCATCCGCATTTGAGGCGATGGCCTGTCCGGTCAGTCCTGTAAATTCCAATGCGTCTTCAATGTCGTCAGCCGACGGCACAGATGGGAGGCTCTCCCAGTTCAGAACAATCTGACCATCACATCCATCATCTCCGTCAACGGCAATATGATATTGGATGCCTGCCTGGGCTTGGAAAATCAGATTGCTTCGCCTAGTGTCCCTGCCATCTTCTCTGCCATCGTCATTACTTGTCACTTCTGTCAGATGATCAAGATCAGCGCCTGTGTAAACCGCGAGTGTTGTACCAAAGGAACTGTCATATGTGCCAAAGAAAAAATAGCCGGTTTTGAGCGGGGTCATCGTCCACCATACCGATTTCCTGGATGGATTATCGGCATGATCCGGTTCTCCCGTCTCTTTGGAGGCATGGTCGTTTGAACCGTTTGCCTGGCCAAGCTCACCTGATATGGTCAGCGCGTTGGCAAGCTCGTCGTTTTCCGGACGATTTTCTGGAATGTGCCAGTACAGATGAACATCGCCTGCTCCCTCATATTGGTCGTCCCATCCATCCACGGCAATATGATATTGAACTCCCGCCTGCGCCTGAAAAACCAGTTCGGGTTCGCAAGAGCCGCTGTCCGCAATCCTTGTCAGATTATCCAAGCTTGTGCCTGTGTATATTGAAATGACCGGATCAAATGTGCCGAAGGACTCAAAGAAATAATGATTGGTTTCCGGCGGAGTCCATTTCCACCACACCGATTTTCCCCCCTCTTCCCCTGAATGATTCGGCTCATGCTCCTCCTTTGTGGCTTCCGCACTTGACCCGCTTACGTTTCCTTCCGGTTCTGACGGCAACACCGAGGCATTGGCAAAATCATCATTTTCGGGACGGTCCGCAATCTTCCAGTTCAGCGTAATATCGCCAGAATCTCTGTATTTGTCCACAACGATGGAATATTGAACGCCTGCCTGTGCGTGAAAGGTGACGCTGCTGTCGTCACTGAATTCATTCTCATTGATATTGCTGATCACCTCGTTCAGCGCGTCCATCTCTGATCCCGTATAAACCGAAAGAAGGGTGCTGAATGAACTGCCATGCGTGTCAAATGTGAAAAAATCGGTCTGGGGCGCAGTCCACTTCCACCACATGGATTTCCGAGGATCGCAGCTCGCATGTTCCGGCTCACCTGACTCGCAAGTGGCATTCACATTTGAACTGGTTTCCTGTCCCGATTCGCCAGTCAGTGTGGCGGCATTGGCGAAGTCATCATTGAAATATAGGATGGGTTGCCAATTCAGAACCACGTCACTCGAATTTTCACACCATGAATACTCACAGTCCTTATCCACGGCGATGCAATGCTGAACGCCTGCTTGTGCCTCGAAAATCAAGCTTTCCCCTTCTTCTCGGCTGGCGATCTCTGTCAAATGCGTGACGTCTGAACCGGCATAAATGGCAAGAATCGTATCAAAGGCGCTGCCACTGGTGTCGAAAACAAAATGGCCAGTTTCAGGCGCCGTCCATCTCCACCATACGGATTCGCCTCGGACCACGCTCGCGTGATCCGGCTCACCCGGTTCTTTTGTCGCGTCCTTGTTGATTCCGGTCGCTTGGCCCGAAAGGCCGGTCAGTTCCAAGGCGTTGGCAAAGTTGTCGTTTGAAGGAGGAAGGAATGGTCTCCAATTGAGAACAACCGCACCGGAGCTTCCATTGGCTCCATCCACAGCAATATGATATCGAGTGCCTGAGTGAAAATAGCAGATGATCCTGCTGAGGCCGGGATTGAGGGTAACAGAGAACGGAACATTCCTGTCGTCCTCATCATTGCTCGCCACCTCCGTCAGATCGCCAATGCCTGAACCCGTGTAAATGGCAAGAAGGGTGTTGAAATTGCTGCCTTGGGTGTTGAACGTGAAATATCCGCTCTCCGGGGCCGTCCATCGCCACCATACGGACTTTCCCCCAGGATTGCCCGCATGATCCGGTTCGCCGGGTTCCTTTGAGGCATTCATGTTTGAACCGGTTGCCTGTCCGGACAATCCAGGGAGGTCCAAAGCATCCGCAAACTCATTGCTCGGCTCCGGAATGACCATGGACCAGTTCAGCAGAATGTCGCCGGATGCGCCGTAATATCCGTCCACGGCGATGTCATATCGGGTTCCGGCTTGGGCCTGAAAACTGAGGCCGCTGTTACGGTTGTCACTGCTGACGTCATCGTTCTCTGCGACCTGTTGGGTCATCCCTCCGACGTCTGTGTAGACTGCGAGGAGGGTGTCAAAGGAGCTGCCTTGGGTGTCAAGGGCAAACTGGCCGTTCAAGGGTGCAATCCATCGCCACCATACGGATGTTCCACCATTTTTGCCTGCATGGTCCGGCTCGTCCACCTCCTTTGTGGCAGCCAAGTTTGATCCGGTGGTCTGGCCTGACACTCCTGTCAGGAGGAAGGCATCCGCAAAGTGGTCATTTGCAGGCCCTTGGGCCCAAGCTGAAAAGGGGATGAAAAGGATGAACAGAAGGCTTGCCATGGCGGCAATCTTTGCCCGGTAATTTGTCACCCTGTCCGAAAGGGTTGAACGTCTAATTTTTGCTGGTTTCATTTTTGATTCCTCCTTATTGGGTTGAATTCGGTTGAACCACTGATTCTTGGGAGTCAGCGGGTGGATTCCTGCTTTCGCAGGAATGACAATGTGCCTTGTCTCGCTGTCATTCCCACGAAAGCGGGGAACATGACTCGTCATGGGATCACCTTGTAAATCAGAGACGGCTTCCCATCCTCTCCCGACATGGCCAGTTTTTTGTCCAGTTCGTCGCGGGTCGGCGCATCCGCAACCCGCTCACCGGGTCTGACGGCCAGCCAATGGCCGACTTCATACTCATCAATATGCTGCCTTATCCATTCGATGGAATCCTTGAACCAATTTTTTGGGGGCCGCCACGGTGTGCTGACCACCTTGGATGGACGCGGATGGAACAGAAGCGACGCGCGGGCAAACGGTTTGTGTCCCGGAAAGCGTCTGAGACCGAGTTCGGTGAGCGCCCTGCCTCGCCTCATGTCCCCAAAGCGGATGGCGATGCCGATGGCATGGTCGAGAAGCTCGGCCGAAGCCTTGGACCAGTCTGTCTGCCCAATCAGATGACGATAGGCGCGTCCATCATGCTTGTCAGCCACAACATCCAATTGCGCCATGATTTCCGGTGAGGAGGAATCTTGGAACTCCCAGTCATCCTTTTCAGGAAGCCGGTCCAAGTCACGAGGAGATCGTTTTTCAACCGGCTCCGTGATAATGGCATCTGTGTCATTGGTTTTTGTGGTCATTGGTGAGTCTCCTTTGGTTCCCGCGAAAGCGGGAATCCATTCTTCAGGGATCAGCGGGTGGATTCCTGCTTTCGCAGGAATGACAACATGCACAATCCATGCCGGTCCTGTCAAGAATCTGCATTCCCCTGTCAATCTCGCCTGCGATCCCGATGACATCATTGCTCACGTTTTGAAAGGCGGCCTTTGTGAATTGTCTGGCCCTGTGTCCCTTCAATGGGAGAGTTTCCTGATTCATGCGGCCCGCCTCTCCTCAATCTTCAGGGTTCCGCTCAACATGTCAAGCATGACAGGCTTCGCATCAAGGAATGAGAGAGACAGGGTGCCGTTCTCCATGACGCAGTCATCAATGATGTCCTCATCGAAACGCCAGATTTCGTCCCCATCTTCAGTCAAGGCCATCACCCCGATCTCATGGAAGACAAGGAACATCTGGTACGCCTTCAAAGGGGAAAAGGAGCGGAACAATGAGCTGAGGCGGATCTGAAATGCAATCTTTCTTTTTCTCAGGTCAATGGCAACGACTTGGCTGTTGAATCCGACAATTAGCCTGTTCCTCTCCGGATGAACCAGAAAATGAGGCTCCAACCCATGTCCCTCCGAACAGATGCCGATTCCGAAGCGGCTCAGTCCGTTCCAGTCGGAGAAGACTCTGAGCGAATGAAAATCCGTCATCTGATCTGCGTCCTCGCCCAGCAAGATGGTCTCCTGGTCGCAGTCGGACAAGCTTCCTCTCATATCCTCCTCTCTCTCCCATGAACGGAAGGAGATGTTCATTGTGTCAGCACAGAGAATCATTTTATTGCTCCCAAAAGTTTGACTGTAATCAGTCGGTTTCCGGCCCATATGCTTTCCACCTTGACCCCGCCACGAGGCCCCATCAACAGAGACTCCCTGACCACCCTCCCATTGGGGAGGATCTGCGAGATGTTGCGCGGATTGTTCAGAACTTCTGAAAAATGCTTCTGAAGAACCTCTCTTGTCAAGGGATTGTCCGGCAACCCGATTCGTTGCATCTGACACAACATTGACTGGGATCGCTGTGCATTGTGGAGGTTGCCGGTCGCCTTGCCAAGCACATAATCAAATTTTCTTCCGAGTTCAGGTGTTTTTTCAGTCACTTTTGCTCTTAAAAGGCTGTGTA
Source organism: Desulfobacterales bacterium (assembly GCA_029940115.1). Classification (GTDB taxonomy): domain Bacteria; phylum Desulfobacterota; class Desulfobacteria; order Desulfobacterales; family 4be13; genus JAOZRQ01. The sequence continues at coordinate 5,632 of JAOZRQ010000082.1, read as the reverse complement.
CAGGGCAAAAAGTCGGGAACAGGCAAGAAACCCGGCTTTTTTCCCAACGGGCCGACTCTCCAACTGCAAGAAAAAGCCGGGTTTCTTTCCTTAAATCATTTTTTTGTCCTGTACACAGCTTAAAAGGATATCTCGGCTGACGTCAATTGTCAAATCGGCAATTGAAATCATCAATTCCAATTGTTTCCTCCGGCTGTCGTCCGGTAGCGGTCCGCTGTCCGCACCATGATGATCTGTTTCAGCGCCTTCAGGATGCGAAATATCTCAAACAGACCGTCACCCGTGGCCGTGAATGACTGGCTGATGCAATATGCAGTCCCTTGCAAGGCCATGAACCGCCACAACTCGCCGATGACATGACAGCCATAAATCGGATGCCCATCTGCGTTGATCTCTTGGGCCGCCAGCATGGCGGCGAGGCATTGTCCGGCAGGATCGCCTTTGGGGTCTCGCTCCCGCTTGTACTCCTGGAAGCAGAAGTATGGCTTGCCCGGAGAGCGTCGGCCGCTGGCAATCATCCCGTCGGGATTGCCGCTCAGTTCAATGTCATTCACCACCCCGCCGAACGCCCGCTCCGCAAACAGATTGAACCGGTCTGTGCTGAAATTGACCAAGGCAAACAGCGGGCCGACAAAATTCTGGCGGAGTTCGAACTCGTTCCAGTCGTGGACATTGTCCGTCAGCAACTCCCTGAGATGGAGAATGGTCTTCTCCTCCCAATCCAGTCTGTCAGCCGGCTGGGTCACCCATTCATCCAGACTGGCACACTTCCTGATCTGTCTCAGATCAAATGTGTTGTCCAACAAATCAAGGGTGCATTCTCGAAAGTTCAACTGGGTCATATGCACCTCCATTTCAGTTTGTAGTTCCGCCTTCAGGCGGTGTGAAACCGCCGAGAGGCGGAACTACAAACTCTCCTGCTTCTCAAAAAACGCCACCTTTGTGGCAACCCCATCCCGGATATCCACGGCAAACCGCTCATAAACCAAGATCTTCTTTCCGGAGATGTCCGTGAAGACCCGGTTCGGCTCCCCATATTCTGAAATCAGCTCATCATGGTGCATCTGCCCGCTGAGAGACATCTCCACCAATTCCACCTCATCCTCCAGGACCAGGACATGGAAGCCGTCTCCAACATAGTATTCCCCGCGGACATTCTCCAGATCAAAGGACTGTTTCGGAACCTCTGAAAGATATTGCTCCGTCTTTCTGTCAAATTCCCCAGGTTCCACGGGTGGGCGGCCATTGAATCGCTTGGTGTCCTTCCGGACTTCTGGAACCGCCTCGGTCATGCCTGACGACCGCCGTGCCATGTCCGCGTAAATCCCTGAAGGTTCGATATCCAGGAATGTCTCCCAAGCGTCTTTGGCGGATGATGGTTCATCACGATCCTCCAAGATGCGGGCCAGATTGTAATACGGATCGGAAAACTCCGGATGTTCACGGATCACATCCCTCAACATCTCAGCGGCCTTTCCGGAGTTGTCCGTGCCAAACTCGGCTCCGAGCAGATGCATGACAACCGCGTGATTGTTCAGAACTTTCGGGTCCCCCTTTTTCAGCTTCGACGCCTCTTTGAGGGCTTTCATTGCCGCATAAAGGTTCTCTGTGTCATCGGGTCTGGCCATCCGTTTTATGGCAAGAGCGGATGAGAGATTCACGAGGGCAGGCACATAAAGCCGGTCCTGGTTGCAGGCATGTTCAAAATTTCGGATGGCCGCCTTGATTTCCTTGTGGAACTTCTCCTCCGGATTTCCCCTGAAGGTCCTCGCCCGGGTCTCGGTGTCCAGCAGGGTCGAAAGCTTGTATGTGCAGGCCGCTTCCCGGTTGAATTGGGGCAAGGCGCTCAGGGCCAGCTCATAATGGACGAGTCCGATGTTGTTGGAGACCTCCCGGCAGGGGAACCTCTTCTGAAACGCGTGGAGAAAGCTGTGTGCGTCCTTGAACATCCCGATCTGGTAAAGCCTGACCCCGAGATCGAACAGGATCAGATCGGCTTTCACCGCGTCCATGTAGGAGAGCAGGAACGCGGCCCGCTGTTCCGGATCAGGATGCTCTTCGTCAGTGTATGCGACCTTTCCGGTGATCTGATCCACCCATTCCCGAAAAAAATTTTCCCCGTTTGCGTCATCCACGATCCGCTTGGGATCATACCCGGCCATGGCCGCGTACAGCAGTCCGTACTGATCGGCCTTGAGCTCCTTCTCCTTCCTGATCTCCCTGACATAAGCCGGGTCCCGGGTCTCCTCGGACCGGGAGAGCAGGCTGAGAATCTCCTGGATTCCCCGCTCGCCTGAGCCGAATCTTCTCACCATCTCAAAGGCTTGGTATTCCCAGAAGTCGTCCTTGGCCAGATGGGCCAGCTCGTGTCCGAGAATGAACGCGAGGCGGGTGTCGCCGACGGTCTCCTCCACGTCTTGGTAACAGAATTCCAAGCCCTTCTGGGTCATGATCACCGTTCCGTTCTCCAGACACATCGCCCACGGGTCATCCGCCTCCTGAATCAGTAGCAACTTCGGGAGACGGCCGGATCGCTTGTCGGCCACTCTGAGGACCCGCTCAAACACATGTGTTGCTTTCGGAGCAAGCGGATGGGACCGGGGCAGTTCCCCATGAATACTGAGCAACCAGTCTATGAAGCCCTTCTGGTCCGCCAGTTCGGATGATGCGGGTGAGCCTCCTGACGAGGCAAAGGCACGAGCTGGGGAAGATGCCTGAACCGCATAAGCGACAGGTTGAACTGGCTGAGGTTTGCCCAACGGGACGTCTGGATGGGTGCATCCCATTGATGCCAGAATCATCAACATGCCAAGAATCAGAAACTTTTTCATTTGCATCTCCTTTGCTTGTTGTCTGTTGTTTGTTGTTGTCCGTTGCCGGCTTTTGAGTGTCAGATGACCAGATTGACAACCTTCATAGTTTCGCGGAGGAGACTGGCAGGATTCTGGCCGTTTCTGTTCCTTTTGGGTCATGCCTCATTTGGGTTACACAGAATTTTGGCACACGGGACGCGGAGCGTCCGGTCTGGTGTTCGTTTCACGTCTCACGCCTCCCGCCTCACGCCTCCCGCCTCACGCCTCACGTCTCACGCCTCCCGCCTCCCGCCTCACGCCTCCCGCCTCACGTCTCCCGCCTCACGCCTCCCGCCTCACGCCTCCCGCCTCACGCCTCCCGCCTCACG
>JAOZRQ010000082.1:0-2351 GCA_029940115.1 Desulfobacterales bacterium | reverse complement strand
CTCCCGCCTCACGCCTCCCGCCTCACGCCTCCCGCCTCACGCCTCCCGCCTCACGTTTCACGTTTCACGCCTCACGGACTCAGATGTCTGATGAGGTGTCCGGTCTGGGATGCGATTTCCCGGCGGTCCTTTCTGGCAGGCGGGTTCCCGTCCAAATCTTTCAGAACCGATTCGACTCGTCCGAGGGAGATTCGGATGGCTTTGGCTTTTGCCTTGTTTGCTTCGGGCATGTCGTCAAATTTCTCCTGTATCTTGCCCAGAATGATCCCCTGTTTTTCCCAGAATTTGTATGGGAGCTCCTTTCCTGACAGGCAGACCGTCTGCATCAGAAAGCACCATCGGCCCATATGGTAATAGGTGTCCCAAGAGGTGTCGGACCACGCATCCGCGCTCACTCTGTCCCCTTCCCATTTGGGGGAGAGGTGGGCCGGCATCTCAGAGTCTTCCGAGGACTTTGATGCCAATGCCTGGCTGCCGGACCATACGCCGGCGCCGAATGCGCGGGACCAGGGGGAATCTCCTTTCGGGGAGGCAAACCCGAGTCCCGGGCCGCTCTTTTTCCAGGGAAGGGTGGAATTGACATGCTGGACAATGGCGATCTGGTACGCATCGTTAATCCGTCTGTCCAAGGAGGGAGGGTAGAACAAGGAGAGGATCAGGCAGGTTGTTGCCACGCCTGCTGCGGATACCAGTGCCCTGCCGGGGCTGAGAAAGAAATTCTTCAGCCTTTCCAAAAAAGGCGGGGTGTTGAATCGGTCCACCAAATCCCGCTCCAATCTCTCCTCCACCATCCGGATTCGGAGGGTCTCCTTGGCGCATTCCCCGCAGAATGAGATGTGGTCTCTCAGAAATCTGGCCTCCTCGTCACTCAGACAGTCTGTGACATAGTCATGGAGCATCTCTTCTGAGGGATGGGAGCCTTGCTCCGCCCTCCTCCTCAATTCCCGATATTCGTCAGAATTGGCTTCCTGCTTCAAAAAGGCCAAGAAGCCCTCATTTGTCTCCAGCGCGTCTTTTAAGCGGATTCTCTTTTTTTCCATTTTTATAACATCTCCTGCTCAATCTTTCAGTTTCCGGAGTTCAAAGTTTGGTGGTCCTGCAGAGGTAGTGATGAATCCCGTTCAGTCCCCCGAATGTCAGGACACTGCATCGCATGAACGCGAAACAATGGATATTTCTTCCAACTCCCCCTGTCTGGTAGAATGCCAAATTTACCATTCAATGGACATCTTTTTCAAAAATTTCCGGATTTTCATGAGGTCCCGCTGGATCGTCTTGTCGCTCACCCCACATTCTTCTGCAATCAACCTTATGGCCTCCGTTTCTGAAAAGCCCTTTGAAAACAGGCTCAGAAGATTCATGAATATCTCATGCTGGCGTTCATGAATCGACCTGATCTGGCTCCTTGGTTCCGCGTTCTCGACTCGTTTCCTCAGGGCCTCCTTCATCTTGCATATCAGATCTTTCACCTCCAAAATGGCTTCAGGTGATTCAGTGTTTCCAGACACGATTTCAGTCACTTCAGACATCTCGCCGTCTCGGACCTGATCTTCATAATCCCCCTCGATGCGTTTGACAATGGGTATCTTCCGGGCGTATTTTTCGCAAGGCCCATCTGTCTTTTTCCGGTCTTCCCCTGTTTTCTGGCATGTATGGGGCTTTGATTCCGGCAGATGGTTGCAGGTTCCGCATCTGGCATCCTTGGGGATGAGATGACGGTTAACCCTTATGACCTCCCTGTAAACCGCCTTGTTCATGTATCTGCGCCAGCCCACGATGTGGAAGTCACTTTTCAGACCCTGCTTTTTGAGACGGTCAGTCATTGATTGAAGATCAATGTCCTCGTTGATGGCAAGCCGCCAATATTTCCATTTGAATGTTTCAATATGGCGATTCACCGCCTCATACAGCATCTCAAAGGGGCCACACCGGCATGTTTCCCAGAATTCATCCATCTTTTTTTGCTTGAGCAACACACATTCCGCGCGGGTGCGGTCATATGATTTGCAGGAGCACCCTCTGAAGTGCTTGTTTGCCCCACCGCAAAGGAGTCGAATCAGGTCATTCTGCTTTTTTCCCAGCATGATCAGTCCTTATATATATAAATTTGCTCGACAAACAGCTTGTCAAAAAAGTCTGTCTTGTGTTCACCGTACTGGCGGCTTGTTCAGCCCCAGAATCCATCATCCAACTTATCTTGATATCAGAATTCTCATATGAAGTAAACGAATTTCAGGGCATCCTTCATTTTGCCTGAAAAGTGGTTTGCACTTCCCAAATGAGCGAAAAGTTTGTGGTTCCGCCTCTCGGCGGTGTCACACCGCCTGAAGGCGGAACCACAAACTTTTTGG
>JAOZRQ010000081.1:8437-17266 GCA_029940115.1 Desulfobacterales bacterium | reverse complement strand
CAAGCATCAAGCATCAAGCAAGCATCAAGCATCAAGCATCAAGCAAGCATCAAGCAAATATCGTTGATCACTCTCCCGGAGATCTGTTGCATGGCCCTGCTCATGGCCTCTGCAAGGGCCTTTGGGGTTTTGTGGGTGCAGGTCTCTCTTGCGCTGTATATTTTTTGCAAAAGGATTTGTTGGGTCACATCCGGTTCATCTTCGGCAAGCAGGGTGATGCTGACAGAGAGGACCGCCTCCCTTATGCTCCCTTTGTCCTGCTCAAAGAATTCATCCACCACCCCTTCCACCCTGTAAGAGGCGGGAAGTCCTTTGTCAAAGGAGAATACCGCCTGGAACGCGCCGGCGGCCTTCATGTCCCTTGCCAGAAAATAGCTGACAATGTCTCCGGGCTTGGCCCACCATCTGTGATAGAAATACGCGTCCCTCTCGAACGCCTCTTCTTGGAACACGATCTTTGCTGTGTCATAAAAGGGCGCGGTCTGAAAGCGTTCCACCCTTATCACACAGGGGAGGGGCAACTTCGGATTCCGGGTTCCGATTTCCATCGCCAGCTCATATTCCAGCGAATAGTAGCTTATCTTCTGGGGCGACTGCTTCAGACTGAAACATCCCGCCAAGAGGGCGAGCAATAGGAATGGAAGTAAAGTTCTTTTTGTCATGATAAACTACATTTCTCTCTCGTTACAAGATTTCGCCTCCATGGCTATCATGAAAATACTTGGTTTGATGCGCATGGGTTCACAAACTTTCAAGAAGGGCACATTTACGACTTGGGGACGACCAGGCCGAAGGTCCATGTCCCACATAGTAAGGTGTTTGAAAACACCTTCTCCCCACCTGCCCGTACCCGATTTTCAGGCAAGGGAAAGGAGGCATGGACAGGTTTTCAAACACCTTCTAGAGGCGCAAAGGCACAATGAGGGCGAGGAGGCGGCCATCCTTTTCATCTGGCAAAAAAATTGTGGCTTTCTGATTCTGCTTGCATTTTCTTTAAGGCCGTGATAAATGAAAATGTATGGTTTGAGAATCTGAATTCCTCAGTGTTCCAATCACTAAGACAACACCATAATATTTTTCCTCGGTAATTGCAACAAAATAATGATGAACATCCCTCTGAATCTGAATCTCAGTAGATCTGAAATTTTTTCAAACGGTGCAGAGGGTGGCTGTGAGCGGATCCTTCAGGAAAAATGCCCGCTGAGATCCAAAATAGGGAAGCTCGGACGCGGAATCAGAGCTTGACCGCACAGGTCGGATTTTTTGTAAATATTCGGCAAACCCATCTCCGCTCTCGCCGGATTGACAAATCCGGCGGTGGCAGTTCGGATTTGTCAATCCGAACCGAGCGTGAGGGGTCAACTCGACGGGTTTCACCGAATACTTACGATTTTTTTCGGTCACAGCCTGAGAAGGCGGTGGATTCCGGCCAAAATCAGAAAATTCTGAGGAACTTTCTGAATTTTGGCCGGAATGACAGGGGTAAGTTATTCAGTCACATGTCCCAAGTTTACACTAATGATCAATTGATTTTTTCAAAAGGGGCATATTTTCATACCAGAAACCAGCCATTCTTGGGAAATCCATCGGGCGGTTGCCGCCCACGCCCGGATTTCTGCTTTCATAATGAAGGTGCCAGCTGTCAGCTGCAATGTTTATGTTTCGTTGTGACGTTGGAGTCATGCTGGTCCGCAGGAATGGCAGAACAAACGCGATGACGTGCAAAATTCATGCCAAACGGTATGATGTCATTTTATGATCGGAGGTTATTTTATGAAGGGCATGGGAAACATAATGAAGGAAGCCCAGAAGCTTCAGTCCAAAATGCTCAAGCTTCAGGAAGAACTGGCTGAAAAGACGGTTGAGTCAACTGCCGGCGGTGGCATGATCAAGGTGGTGGCAAACGGCAAACAGCAGATTGTATCCATTGAGATTGAAAAGGAGGTGGTTGACCCTGATGACGTGGAAATGCTTCAGGATTTGGTCGTCGCAGCGGTCAATGAGGCGTTGACCCAATCCCAGGAGATGGTCTCAGGAGAAATGGGCAAACTGACGGGTGGCCTGAGCATTCCGGGCTTAATGTAACTGCGGCTTTGAGTTTGTGGTTCCGCCTTCAGGCGGTGATGCACCGCCTGAAGGCGGAACCACAAACTTTGACATTCAACAACCATCCAATCAACAATTCTAATGAGTTACTATCCATCATCCATACTGAACCTGATCAAAAACCTTTCCAAACTTCCAGGAATCGGAGAGAAGACAGCAGAGCGCCTTGCCATGCATATTCTTCGCATCCCTCGCGGGGACGCGGAAAGGCTCTCCCGCAGCATACTGGAACTCAAGGAGAAGGTGAGGCTCTGTTCGGTATGCTTTGCGTTGAGCGACACGGATATCTGCAACATCTGCGGGAACCCTGAAAGAGACGCGGCCTTTTTATGTGTGGTGGAACAGCCGGCGGAAATGGTGGCCATCGAAAGATCGGGTGCCTTCAAGGGACTGTACCATATCCTTCAGGGCGCGCTCTCACCGATTGACGGCGTGGGACCCGACAATATCCGAATCAGGGAACTGATTTCAAGAATAGAGGAGGGGCAGATTCGGGAGGTGGTGCTCGCCACAGGCACAAATATGGAGGGGGAGGCCACCGCCTCGTACATTGCGGAATGCCTCAAAGCCTATCCTGTCAACATATCCCGAATCGCCTCAGGGGTGCCCATCGGCGGGGAACTGAAATATGTGGATCAGGTGACACTGAAACGGGCCATGGAGACCAGACACGCGGTTTAAGTATATTTATCAGTGCATAGGACAAAAAAAATGATTTGGGAAAGAAACCCGGCTTTTTCTTGCGGTCGGGAGGTCGGCCCGCTTGGAAAAAAGCCGGGTTTCTCGCCGTTTCCAATTTTTTGTCCTGTACACAGGATCAGAATACTTGGCCTGTTGAACACTCTGAACTTCCTCCGCATCGCATCCCAGGGCCAGAAAATACATGGAAAGAAACAACAAGAACTGGGACGCATCCAGCCTTTGGGTGAAGAAGGTCAGGTGTTCATTGCATACAAAAGAGCCGATTCTGCATGAATTTTAGCTGTATCTATTATCGGGATACTGCAATCTTCCTGTCTGATTAACAGGGGTATCTCGGTACAGCCAAGAACAACTCCTTCAGCTCCCTTATTTTTCAGTTTGTCAATAATATCAATATATTGATGCTTTGATTGGTCCAATATTTTTCCCTGGAACAGCTCTTCGACAATTATCTTATATATTGCCGCCTGATCGTCAGGAGAAGGAACCAATACGGACAGACCGTTTTTTTTCAGTCCCGACTTATAAAAATCCTCACTCATCGTATAGATTGTGCCCAACAGGCCGACTGTGTGAAGATTTTTCTGCTTGGCATACATGCCTGTCGCATCTATCAGATTGATCAGCGGGAGTGATGTTTCATTCTGCACATCGCCAAATACTTGATGCATTGTATTCGTGGCAATCAGTCCGAAATCCGCCCCCGCTTTTTGCAGCTTCTCGGCTGTACTGGCCAAGTCTTTAATAATAAAATCCCACTTATTTTCACTGCGCCATTTACGGTAGTTTTCCAAATTGACGCTGTAAATAATGATTTCCGGATATCCGTAATTTCCGAATTTTTCAAAATGGGAACGTGTGATATGAAGATAATAACTGACTGTCGACTCAGGACTTAACCCGCCGATAATTCCGATTTTTTTATACATATTTGCAACTCACTTTTTCTGATCGGTTCAAACACCCGGTTAAGAATCCAGCTTTTTGACGTCCAACTTCATACTCAGTAGATCTAAAAGAGCAAAGAAACCCGGTTTCTGGAAGGATGCCACGTCAGGAGGACCCTGATCGTCCGACCCCCTGAGGCTGAAACCGGGTTTCTCCACCATGAAACTTTTAGATCTACTGATACTGTCTACCGTATCAAGCTGGTCACACATTTGCAGGCCACCCTTTTTTTCCTTAAAAATCGGCAGGTTGGGGCCCCACTTCGCGAGATGTCCGTTTTTTGCCCATCTCCAGCGCGGGCCATTTTTGGGTATCCCATTTTTGGGGAAAGTTCACAATTGTCAGCCGGCCTTCAACTTGGCGAAAGTTCATTTGAACCATGACCACAAACTTTCTGATGGAGACTCCGACATGACAGATGTGCAGATCACAGAAATCAAGAACAGCCCTTCTTGCCGTTTCATAAACCTGATGGATCGGAATGCATCCGATACTTTTGCCCGTGAGGTTGGCGACGGGCTGGCTGCTCCCGAAAAATACATCCACTCAAAGTATATATACGATGCATATGGTTCTGAACTGTTTGATCAGATGGCACAGGAAAAGAATTATTACCTAGTCCATGCAGAAATGGCAATCCTGACCCAATTTTCTGCTGAGATTGTGTCACAACTGGCGGACAATACGGTCTTGATCGAGCTGGGGAGCGGCAGTGCCGCCAAAACCAGGCGACTGTTGGATGCCTTGCTGCACAAGCAAGGTGCCACGCTGTTTTGTCCCATCGACATTTCCGGGGATTTTTTGCAAGAGAATGTCAGACGCCTGAGTGCCGACTATCCGGACCTGAACATCTTGGGGATCATTGCCGATTTTGACTCAGGGCTGGCTGGGCTGGCGGACCACATCCGCCAACCTAAACTGTTGCTGTGTTCAGACATTGGCTATGTGGACCGAGTCAAAGCCGCATCGCTGTTGCGGGAAAAGATTATCCCGGCATTGACGCCCGATGACAGGCTGTTGCTGGGCATTGACCTGAAAAAGGAGGCTGACCTCATCAACCTTGCCTATCGTTGCACGGACAAAGGCGATTCCTTGCGCCACAGATTCGCCACCAACGTGTTGCATCACATCAACCGGCAACTGGGTGGCACCTTTGTTCCGGAAAACTTTCAGCGACACTGCTTTTATAATGAAGACGTCGGCCGCGTGGAAATTTACCTGAAAAGCCTGCGTGACCAACAGGTGGTCATCGAAGATTTGGGGCAAACATTCAGTTTCAAGGCGGGGGAACTCGTCCGCCTTCATTACAGTTACAAATATGATCAGGATGACATCCAACAATTGGCCAAATCTGCTGGTTTGCAGTTGACGCAACAGTGGTTTGACGACGAGAGACTGTACAGTCTCAACCTTTTCTCTGTGCTGGAGGCAAGCTGATGGTGCCTGTTCTGCCTTTGTTGCTGGCTGGTGGCGGGGTATGGGCCGGACTGAGGTTGTCAAAAAGGCTCAAATCCGGGAAAAAAGCCCAACCGACCATTAAAGGTCGCAAGGCGCGTCACCGAAAATTCTTCCAGAGGGTGTCAAAAAGGCTCGAATCCGGGAAAAAAGCCCAACCGACCATCAAAGATATGGACGCGCGTTACCAGAAATTTTTTCGGGAAAAGATAGACCCTTTGCTTGGGACAAAAAAGCGCAGTCTGCAGATACAGGAATTTTCTGGCACATACACCCTAGAGGAAGCGGATATAAATCGCCGCTTGGGCTTGACCTTGGTGAATGCCAATCTCGCCGTGTTCGGTGCCACTCTTTTTCTCCCGCTGTCATGGCTCAGTGCCGCGGGCTTGGTATATATCATGTGGCCACTGCTACGCCGCAACATACGCATACTGCTTCGTGAAAAACGGCTCAAATATCGTCTGGTCGCCACCCTGGCAATTTGGACAGGCTTGGCGGCAGGCTATTATGTGGTCAGCAACACGATGGCGGTGGTGGTGTTTACGGCCTTCAAGATTGCGGCACGCACGGAAGCCCATTCCCAGTCCCTCCTCATGGATGCATTCGCCTTGCGCCCCCCTCCCTCAGTCTGGGTGCAGATGGACGGTGTGGAGATGGAAATCAGTTTTTCACAATTGCGGATTGGTGACATCATTCTCCTCTCCGCGGGCCAGACCGTGCCGATTGACGGACATGTCGTGGAAGGCATGGCGACCATTGACCAGCATGTGCTGACGGGTGAATCCCAACCTGTGGAAAAGTCGCCTGGTGACTCGGTGTTTGCCAATACCTTGGTGTTGACGGGCAGGCTCCATGTGCGGGTTGAACAAACGGGCAGTGAGACAGCCGCCGCGCAAATCGTCAACATATTGGGCAACGCATCGTCCCACCGTCTTGAACACGAGGCCCGCAGTGAGCAATTGGCCGACAAACTGACGGTGCCGGTGTTGGCGGCGAGTGGTTTGGCGCTGGTCACGGTGGGAAGTGGCGGAGCCGTCGCGATCATGAACAGCGGTTTCGGCTCAACCCTGTTTTTGTCTGGACCGCTGAGTATGCTCAGTCATTTGAACTTGGCCTCCCATCATGGCATTCTGGTCAAGGACGGACGATCGCTGGAAAGATTGCACCGTGTGGACACAGTGGTGTTCGACAAGACAGGCACCCTGACCTTGGAAGAGCCGGAAGTCAGCCGCATTCATTGCTGTGCAGGGTGGCAGAGAGAACAGGTTCTGGCGTATGCCGCGCTTGCGGAATGTCGCCAAACGCATCCGGTCGCCCGAGCCATTCTGACAGCTGCCGAGCAGCATGATCTGAGCATCGTCATGCCTGATTCCGCGGCCTATGAAGTCGGCTTTGGCATAACGGTGTGCCACCAAGGGCAAACCGTCCAAGTTGGCAGTCAGCGTTTCATGCGACAGTCTCAAGTTGACATCCCGGCGGAAATGGAAGCTTTGCAGGCAGCGTGCAGGGAAGCGGGCAATTCCCTGGTCATGGTGGCGGTGGACGGGCGATTGGCGGGTGCTCTGGAATTGCAGGCCCAATTGCGTCCTGAAACCGTGGAACTGATCGACAGACTGCATCGCCGCGGGCTGAAGTTGTGCATCTTGTCCGGCGACCATCATCAGCCCACTCAGCATTTGGCGAAGCGTCTGAACATCGATGATTTTTTTGCCGAGGTGTTGCCGGAAGGCAAGGCAGACATGATACGGCAGTTGCAACAAAAAGGACGGACCATCTGTTTCGTCGGGGACGGCATCAACGATGCGATTGCCCTGCAACAGGCAGATATCTCCGTCTCCCTGCGTGGAGCGACGTCTGTTGCCACCGACAGCGCGCAGATTGTGCTGATGAAACAGTCTTTGCAACAACTGGATCAATTGTTTGAGATCGCCAATGGCTTCAACAAGAACCTTGACCAGACCATGCGGTTGGCTTACATCCCTGGCAGTGTGCTGATCGGCGGGGTGTTCCTGCTCCATTTTGGCATGCCTGCGGCCTTGCTGCTATACAGTGTTGGGGTGACGACTGCCATGTCCAATGCGCTATCCCCCCTTAGGCAACTCCGTAAAAACGGGGAAGATGCCCGTTTAAGTTGCCCCGGCAATTGAACAAAATCTCTTGTCTTTTATCGCACCAAGAAAAAGTGAGGGAGTAAAGAAATGAGCAATATTGTCAATTGCGGAGAATACCTGCAAACCAGAAAAACCAACGCATCGGATCCGCTTGTCATCCTTCACTGGCTCAGAGAGACCGGGCGATTAACGCTCCCTTATTACCTGCACATCGATCAGGACTGTGCAGAAATAGGCTGGCAGGCAAAAGCGTATATTTCACACTTGGATGGACAGCCCATTGACACCGATGAATGGGTATCAGCCATCAAGCAGATCGGGGATCAGGCTGCCGTCGCCAACAACAAAGCTTTTGGCTATCTGGGGTTTGATGCATGGGACCGCGCGCAAGGTTTTGCACCCGATAAAAGTGCCTCATTTCCCTTGCTTCAGTTTTTCATTCCTGAACACAGGATTTGCATCCGGGCAGATCGGATTGAATATAGGGGCACTGATACACGCCTGTTTGACAAGATTGCACGTCTCCCGCCCGCCTCATCACCTCCGACACGGCATCACGCCATCCCTGACAAGCAATTCTCGGAACAGGCATTCATGGAGGCGGTTGCCACCGCGAAGCAATCCCTTTCAGAGAATCTCACCAAAGTGGTTTTGTCGCGTTATATGGGGTTTGACTATGACGCTGATCTGCTCGCGCTGTTTGCCGACTATTGTTTGCAACAAAAATTTTCAGATGCCGTGCTCATGGATTTCGGCGTAGCTGGCGCGGCCATCGCTTCCCCCGAATTGCTGCTCAAAATCGATTCGGGACGGATTTCGGCCAATCCACTGGGAGGTTCCAGGGTTTGGACAATCATGCCGAAAACCCTCGCATGGCGAAAGCGCTCTTAAATGACCGCAAGGAGCTGGCGGAGCATACGTTGGCCTTGTTGCAAATGTTGGAGGAACTGCAACCCTGCTGTGAACCAGGGACGCTGGTGGTGAACAGGTTGCTGGACATCATCCAACAAAATCACATCATGCATCTGAGTTCCGAGTTAAGCGCTCGTCTCAGCGCGGACACGCATTGTGTTGATGCCATGCTGTCCGTATTCCCCAGCGTAATGGTCAGCGGCATCCCCAAAACGGAATCGATTCAACTGTTGCGTCATCTTGAACCCTTCCCAAGAGGTTTGTTTGCTGGGACAGTAGGTTGGATATCCGGCCGTAACTGCCGCTTCGCCTTGACGATTCGCGGCATGTACAAGTATGGATCGCGCCTTTTTGTGCAGGCTGGCGCGGGGATCATGGCGGAATCGGATCCGGCACAGGAAAATGAGGAAGTCATGACAAAGATGTCCCCCATGTTGGCAACATTGTCTGGAGTGCGGAAATTGAGCGAAGCGGTTTTTCGCAAAAAGATCGTCCGGAGTGCGGAAATTGAGCGAAGCGGTTTTTCGCAAAAAGATCGTCCGGAGTGCGGAAATTGAGCGAAGCGGTTTTTCGCAAAAAGATCGTCCGGAGTGCG
>JAOZRQ010000081.1:0-8337 GCA_029940115.1 Desulfobacterales bacterium | reverse complement strand
CGTCCGGAGTGCGAAAATTGAGCGAAGCGGTTTTTCGCAAAAAAATCCGTCCGGAGTGCGAAAATTGAGCGAAGCGGTTTTTCACAGGAAATGCCCATGAATAGCGCGAAAAGGACAGCAGTGATCAGCGGGGCGGCACATGGCATTGGAAAAGCAAGCGCCCTCATGCTGGCTGAACAAGTCAGCACCCTGATATTGATGGATACAGACCGGCAGGGGCTTTCGGGAGTCCAAGAGCAGGTAACGGAGAAAACAGACAAGGGGTTTCCCCTGACCGTTGATGCCTACCCTGCTGATGTCACACAGGAGGCCCAAGTCAGACAAGTGTTTGCCCACATCCGGGAGAATTGTTCACATCTTGACATCCTGATCAACGCCGTTGGCGGCAGTTCCCTGACAGGCGAGGCCGGAGCAACGATTGAGGAGATGGATTTGAGACAATGGCAAGCCATGATCGCGCTCAATCTGACGTCTGCCTTTCTGTGTTGCCGAGAAGCCGTTCCGCTGATGAAAAAAAACCGCTATGGCAGGATCGTCAATTTTTCCTCAATTGCAAGGCATGGACGGCGAGACAAGGTTTCCGCCGCCTATGCCGCATCCAAGGCGGGAGTGGACGGTTTTACGAGAAAACTGGCGCGGGAAGTCGCCCCCTTTGGCATTACCTGCAACGCCATTGCCTCGGGCATCACGCTGACAGAACGGATTGATGAGCAATTTTGGCATATCCGATCTGAAGAAGAGAAAAACGCCGTGCTGGAGTCCATCCCACTCGGCCGACTTTCAACCCCTGAAGAACAGGCTCGGGTGGTCGTGTTCTTGGCTTCCGAAGCTTCCGCCTACATGACGGGCCAAATTGTTGAGGTGAGTGGTGGAATCTGAAAAGAATTGTCTGAATGTCGTCGTTGTCGGCAGTGGCACCATGGGCACAGCCTTGTCCCATGTGATTTCTTCTGCGGGTCATGCCTGCACCCTGCTGACCAAGGATGACCTTGTTGCGGGAACGGTGAATGCCTCGCACCGCCATCCGGCATTTTTCAAAGGCCTGACGATTCATGCAAATGTAAAAGCATCCACGGCATTTGAAGCATGCATCCCTGATGCGGATATGCTGATCATGGCGGTGCCATCCGATGATATGCGGCATGTTGCACGGCAGATGGAACCTTTGGCAAATGCACATCAGTCTGTCCTGTCAGTAACGAAGGGGTTTGAACCGGAGACCCACAAACTGATGTCCCAAGTCTTGCAGGAAGAACTGCGAACTGAACACATCGGAGTCCTTTCCGGGCCCAACATCACACTGGACCTGGTTAAGAATCTTCCGACAAAGCTGATGGTGTCTTCAGCTTCACAACAGATGAGAGATCATGGAAAGAGAACCTTTTCCTCACACACCGTCAAGATTCTTGTGTCGGAGGATATCCGCTCATTTGAATATGTCAGTGCGCTTAAAAACATCGTCGCCATTGAGGTGGGCATTGTCACAGGACTGGGATTGGGCGACAACTTCAGGGCATTGGTGCTTGCCGAAGGGATGGCTGAAATCAGAAAACTCATGAAAAAAATGGGACTACGCGCCAAAGCATTTCATGGTTTGGCAGGATTGTCAGACATCTTCCTGACCTGTTCCAGCCATTTTGCAAAAAATTATGAGATCGGTTTGCAATTGGGTCGCGGGGCGACATTGGCGGAACAGTTGGAAGCCCTCGAGTCAAGCGGCGAAGTCGCGGAAGGGCTTGAATCTCTCAAGGCGGGGCGTTCGTTGGCGCGACAGGTTGCTTATACGGCTCCCCTGCTGGAAGCCGCTTATGCCTTTGTCTATCAGAAAGCAGACATGAAATCCGGCACCGATAATTTCCTGTCTGCGGCATTGGGCGATGCTGATGACACTTATTAGAGCTTTGAACAAAATGATTGTCGACTCCGGAGGCATATTGTGCAAAAAACCGCTTCGCTCAATTTTTGCACTCCGGACAATCTTTTGGTTCAAAATTGCAATCGGCTCCGGCCCAACAGCCA
This sequence comes from Desulfobacterales bacterium, assembly GCA_029940115.1. Taxonomy (GTDB): domain Bacteria; phylum Desulfobacterota; class Desulfobacteria; order Desulfobacterales; family 4be13; genus JAOZRQ01. The sequence continues at coordinate 6,318 of JAOZRQ010000081.1, read as the reverse complement.
ATTCTCAATCTCCGATATAATATCAAGCAACTGCGGAGAGATTGGTTTATGAATGAGCGCATCAAATTCTGCTTCCGTAACATCCACAAAATCCAAAAATTCGTTCAAGTTTGTCGGTTTTTCGCCGTCCATACACAACAGGCTCAATTCTGATATGCCGTCTTCCCGGGTGATCGTCCCTTTTCGGATATGATGGCTGATCTCGTTACGCATGGCACCAAAGTTCTTCGTATGATCTGTATAGCCTTTGATATGTTCAATGCGGCAACTTGTCCTGGCAATCGCCTTGGAAGGTCAGATGTGTGCCTAAGATATCATATAGTTCCTCAAAAGAATCCCATCCGGCATATTCGGACAAAGGAAACATGACCGGACAAAAGTCCATGTTTTCAACATTTGTCAAGGCTTCCCGTTGATACTTTGTAATTTCGTTGATGACGCCCTCATTCTCCTCCTCAGCATAATCTCCCAAAAACATGGCCAATGCATCCCGTGACAGTTGATATATCTAGATCAAGAGTGGCCGAAACGATGATCATGGCCTTCCATATATCCAACTCTACAAAAAATGGTAAGAACTCATCTTCGGATTGTCAAGTTCAGAGTGAAAAAAATAATGAATCGTCTGGCAGGAGACTTTGTGCGTGTCCAGACGGACGCACAAGGCAAGCCTTGCACTCCGGCTCCTTGTGTCCCGGACCGATGGGGAAGCGGTGCCGCTCCCCGATCAAAGTGCTTGTGTATTCGTCGAGCCGGTGATACGGTACGACTTTGATCTCAAGGGGAACGTCCCGCAGACCGCTGAAACTGAGCAGATAATGGGCATCGGTCTCAAAGGGGATGTGCCGGCCGGGTCTGTTCCATTACCCGCAAGAACCGCTTTTGACTGACTTTTTCAGCCTCAAGGATCGCATGGGCATCCTGTGTGACATTTTTTTTGTGAAAAATCGATGTGTTCCCAAAATTGGGCATTGCCTTCTGTGCATTTTTCATTTATGCTCCCTTTTTGATGCGAGGACCGGCTTGCGAGCCCATTGTCCTTCTCACCTGAAAATTCGGAGGGAAATCATGAGATTTCACATGTTGAGGGATTGGACACTCAAAAACATTGGCATGAGGAAGATGTTGCGGACAGTGTGTCTGAAGCGGAAGTTATTCGGTCACAGTTCCTAAAAAAAGCGGTGTTCCTGAAAAAAATGTGGGAGATACAAAAAGCATCAAAAATAATCAACGATTCTGAATCGTTGCTGATAGTTGCCGGTGCAGGAATGGGGGTTGATTCCGGATTGCCCGATTTCCGCCCCCAAGCTCCAAATGATTGACAACCCAAGACCCAGATGCAAAAGAACTTGATGATCGGGTGAAAGAAACTTGAAAGCCTACAAAAAAAAGAGAACAATCGCCTTAAACGTGGATATCACCGCTACTCTGATCGGCTTCGACTCTGCGCGGACACCGACTTTCGGGCATCAGCAGATCATGAAACATCTCTCATCCCCATGGCTCATGGGGCCGCCGGCGTCGGATGATCTGCTGGAGCTGATCATGCACCTATTCACAGCGGATGAGGCCGATCTGGTCCAGCACCTGCCCCCGTTGCGCCCTCGGTCAGCCCACAAGGTGGCGCGGGTGTCGGGCCGGTCGGTCCGCAATGTCAGACAGGTTCTGGACCGCCTCGCGTTCACCAAGATGGCCATCCTTGCCGCAGGGGAACCGAGAAAATACACCATTCTTCCCATAGTTCCCGGCATCTTTGAGATGGCCCTGATGACCACCGATGTCGCGACCCGAAACGCGTGGCACAAACGATTCGCCGAACTTTTTGAGTGCCTGTGGGACAAAGGGTATCTGATGGATTATGTGGGCAAGGGGCCCCCGGCAATCCGCTACCTGCCGACCGGCGGCCTATCCAGAACCCTGCACGCTGCGTGGCCATCGGACAGGCTTGAGGAGGTTCTGGAGCCTTACGATCTCTTCGCGGTGGGAACCTGCCAATGCAGACTCGCCATCCCTCAGATTTCATCCCTCAGATTTCATCCTTCAGATTTCATCCTTCAGATCATTGATCTCGTCGGGGGAAAGTCCGGTATATTTCATGATCATTTCGGGTTCCACTCCGTTATCCATCATTTTTGAGGCGACTTCGCTTCTCCCTTTGTCATACCCTTTGGCTTCCGCTGTTCTCAGCACATCCTGCTCAATAGGGGCGGCCATCAGGTATCTCTCATAGCGTTTCCGATCCGCCTCGCTCATCTTCAGAACGGCCAGCTTCTCCCGGGCTCTGTCGATGTTGCGGGACTTGAACTCTTCGGGAACATTCTCGTTCTTCAGCATGTAGATCCACTCGTCCAAGTCATCTTTCACCTCGTCTGGAAACCGCTCTGTGTGAATCATGTAATATTCGGGGAAAATCTCCCTTTCCAGGTCCCTCTCTCTCAGAACATACCGCCCCCGGGACGTCATGAACCGTTTCCTGACGACAAGGGGACTTCCGGTGTGCATGCCCGTGAACTGGGTCGAGCCGTAATACACATAGTCGTCCCCGGAACCGAGGTTGAAGTACAGGATGCTCACCGATATGACCTTGGTGATCTCCTTGTAGGGGCTGCCGAGTTTCATGTGGTCCACGATCACCCGGCACGTTCCGAAAAGCAGCCGCTCGATGTAGTCGCTCTCATGCTCGTTCTGAATCTCGATGATCATGACCCTGCCCCGGCTGTCCCTGACGAGGATGTCGGCCCGGTTGAACTTCTGCCTTTCGCCCTCCCGGTCCGACTCGCTCTCAATCAGGTCAATCACCTCAATGTGTTCCCGAAGCAGCGCGCTCAGAAATCCCTCCAGGATGTCGAAGTTCGCCTTGTCCCGGAGGATGTTCTTGATTGCCCAGTCAAAACGGATGACTCTCTGATCCTCTGCCATTTTTCCTCACCTCCTTAATGAGTTTACAAGTAATTGATCATCTATCATTTTTCTTCTCTGTTGGCAAGCTCAGTCGGCAAGCTCAGTCGGCAAGCTCAGTCGGCAGGCTCAGTCGGCAAGCTCAGTCGGCAGGCTCAGTCGGCAGGCTCAGTCGGCAAGCTCACGCCGAAGTCCGAGCCGCCGCCAAAGACTCAAATGATCGTCAATCCCCGACAAAAGATGTCGGGGACAGGTTCCGGCGGGAGCATGAAGGGACAAAGCCCGCCGGATTTTCAATCCGACTGGACCGTAGAGGCAGGAGCATGAAAAAACTTCAGAACTACTGATTATCAGTCAAAAAATAAAGTATCAACTTTAAAAAGATACATTTTATACCATTCAGAATCAAGTCTGTTAATAATTAAGGCATCCTTCATCCATACAGTTTACAGTCTTTTGAGGCCAAAAAGTTTGTAGTTCCGCCTTCAGGCGGTCTGACACCGCCGAGAGGCTACAGGCCAAAAAGTTTGTAGTTCCGCCTTCAGGCAAGCCCCGGTTGGAGATATACACGTCGCTTTACGGGGTTTACGGAAACGAAACCTGCGACCTCAGATCCGTCCAATTGGAAAACATTCTGGACATGCCGCTGAAACTCGGAAAGCTGAAGCATATCGTTTTCGGGGATCAGGAGGATGTTCTCGCGTTTGAGACGGTCTTCACCCTCTTTGAATTCATTGACGGCATCCTATGGGATCTCAGTTTTCACGGGACCCTCGGCGCGTGTGCGCTGAATGTAAGCTCCAAGTAGCTTGCAGCTTGCAGCTTACAGCTTACGGAGGTAACAATGTTTGAAAAAATTCTCTTTGCAACAACAGGGACACCCACATGCGACAACGCGGCCCATGTGGCGTTTGATCTTGCGAAAAAGTACAATTCCGAGGTTTACCCCTTTCATGTGTTCGGCCGCCCCACCCGGGGGTTCAGCTCATTTGTGACAGACAGCAGAACCGGCGAAGAGGATCCGGATTATGTTGAATGGGTCAAAGAGGAGCTGAAGAACACCTACGTCAAGCAGATTGCCGAGGTGCCCAACTGCCGGATCGAAACCATGGTCGGGATCCCGCACACGGAAGTCCTGAGAATGGCGCGCAAATGGGATGTGGATCTGATTGTCATGGGCGCGCATTCCAGGGAGGAGGAACCCGGGGCCACTCGTTACAGAAGTGTCGTGGGCAGCAGCCAAAGGGGCCCGCTGTCCCGTGCTGATTGTGAGCCGGCCCTGCACCACCTGCCTCTGGTATTTTCCAACATCATCTTTGGAACCGATTTCACCAAGGCATCCCAATCCGCGTTTCTGTTCGCGTCCAAGCTGGCAAAGGAGATCGGGGCCAAACTCTGGCTTTTTCATGCGCTCGATCTCAGCGCGGTTCACTCCGGCAAAATCTTTGAGCAGAGCGAAATTGAGGAGCAGCTCAAAGAGGCCCGGAAAAAGGTCGAGGAGAAATACATCTCCCAACTCAAGGATTACGACAATTATGAAATAGAGGTGTGGGAGGGGATCCCGTATGTCGAAATCCTGAAGTTCGCGAGGGAGAAAAACGGGGATCTGATTGTCATGTCCCACCACACCCGGGAGATCGATTCGGAAGATGCCCTGTTGGGAAGCACTGTGGAACAGGTCGTGTTGCGCTCCTCATGCCCGGTGGCGAGTGTGAACCGGCCGCACAAGGTTTCGTGAAAATGGGGAAGAAACTAATACACCACTTCTGTGTACAGGACAAAAAGTTGTGGGTGGCAAGAAACCCGGCCTTTTTCCTGGACGGGCAGATTCCCAAACCGTCAGAAAAAGCCGGGTTTCCTTCCCATTCACTTTTTTTGTACACAGACACCACTTTTAAAATTCGTGCCCCTTGATCGCCTCAGATTGCCGCCGGATTTGGCAATCCGGCGGGAGCAGAGGGGGTGACGAACTTATGAATTGCTGTACTAAATTTCTTCAGAAAACTTAGTTTCTTCTATCTTAAATGCTCCAAATGCAGGTGCTTTTTGGCCAAACAGGGATGTGAGGGGCAGTCGGGTAACTAACTGTCCGACCTTGATTGCAAAGGAAAAAAATGATAGAAAATATTTTCGCAATTTCAAAAAACATTAGATATGTTGCCATTTATAGGGATGAAAAACTTGAAACTCGCTCTAAAAGCGGCACGGAGGGGGCAAGCAACTCAGAGACTGATCGTTATGAAGAGCTGTTGGTGAATCCAATCCTCCTTAAGGTAGCTTCGCAACGAGGCAATATTGATTGTGGAGGCTTGGATTACCTATTGATACCTATTGATAAGATACGGAAATTTTTTTCAGTTTGTTTTACCCGCACCGTGGGGTCATATTTCTGTATGTATCGAAAAGAGCGCTGATCCCATTGCGATAGGACTGAAAGTTAAGTCTCTTTTCTGTGTACAGGACAAAAAAAAGAGAAACCCGGCTTTTTTCTTGCAGTTGGGGAGTCGGCCCATTTGGAAAAAAGCCGGGTTTGTCGCCCACTCCAACTTTTTGTCCTGTACACAGGTCTCTTTTAGGAAATGAAACAGATATTGCATAACCTGTCAGTCTGTGTACAGGACAAAAAAATGATTTGAGGAGGGAAACCCGGCTTTCTCTTGCAGTTGGGGAGTCGGCCCGTTTGGGAAAAAAGCTTGCCCCCGACGTTTTTTGTCGGGGGCCGGGTTTCTCGCCCATTCCCGAATTTTTGTCCTGTACACAGCCTGTCAGTATAAATGTTCATTTGTGGGCAAGTTCAAGTATAAGGAACTCAGAAAAAACGCATTGTCCCAGTCAGTTCCGAAAAGGGGTGGAAAGGGAGTGCTGAAATGAGCCCCCAGGCGACATTTTAGCATTTCAGCGGGCACCAAAATATCGTCTGGGGGGCTCATTTCAGCACTCCTCTGAAAATTCTCATGGGATGATGCGTTTTTTCCGAGTCCCTAGAAGGTGTTTGAAAACACCTTCTTCCCACCTGCCCGTACCCGATTTTCAGGCAAGGGAAAGGAGGCATGGACAGGTTTTCAAACACCTTCTAAGTTCACGTTCACGTTCACGTTCGAGTTCAATGCCTCCCCTAAACTCCGTTATAATCAGGATAATGCTTCACATAAGGAGATCAACTTGTGAGACGCTCAGATGCAAACATGACAGACATCCCCAGCTATCAGATTACCGGACAGATTTACGAAAGTGCCAACTCGCTGGTCTTCCGCGGTTTGCGCGACGAGGACAGTCTGCCGATAGTGCTCAAAGTTCTGAAAGAGGACTATCCGTCACCCGAAGAGCTGACGCGCTACCGCCAGGAATATGACATCACACGCGGCCTGGCAGATTCGGAGGGCGTTGTCAGGGCTCACAGCCTCGAAAGACACCGGAACA
>JAOZRQ010000921.1 GCA_029940115.1 Desulfobacterales bacterium | reverse complement strand
CAGCATCAGGGAAAACCTGAGATGTCAAAAAAAATGTCGCCTTCAGGATGCCGGCCCAAGCGTGAGAGAGCTCAACTTGGATAAGATACTCAAAAACGACACCTTGCAACGATGGGGCAGGTTTTGTCTGCGTCCATCTGCGGTCTCACATGATCGGCAAACCGCGGATGGACGCGGATGAGCCTCTGATGCCGCAGGGCCGGTTCCCGACTTTTCTGCCGGCACAGGAATTTCCGCACCGGGGCATTGACAGTCGGAGGTTTGCAGGGAGAAGGTGTCACTTTTGAGAAGATATACCCCCTTTTTTCCCAATTCTTACACATTTTTTTATTTTTGCAAGAGATTTTCGGGTTGGCCAGTCCAAATCACCCTGAAATTCAATTTTTTCTGGACACAGCTTTTTAAAATTGATATTTTGGCATCCTTCATCCATCGGTTTACACTTTTTTGAGACGAAAAAGTTTGTGGTTCCGCCTCTCGGCGGTGTGGCGCCGCCGAGAGGCGGAACTGCAAACTTTTCCCATCCGAAAAGTGCAAACCACTTTTCATATGAAATGAAGGATGCCTCATTTTGGCATCCTTCATGACCATGAACTTGAACTTGACCGTGAAGACAAAAAATGGCTGATTACAACGCTTTTTGGGGGAGGCCGCTCCGGTGCCTTGCCAAAGGATATGATTTCCCGTGAATAGAGTGCGACAGCCAGCTCTGTCATCCCATCTGCATGGATTATGGTTCATCTGCACTGAAATGGATGATATCACACAGTCTCAGTCAGATGCCCCGAAAGATATTTCCGGATGATGCCGGAAGCCAGGATGTGATGGGGAACCCCCTTCTCATTCGCCCTCATTTTCAGATCGTTGAGATCCTTCCGGGATATCCGGATGTTTATCTCAGCATTCTGTTCAAAGGTTGCCTTGGCATACGCCTTTGATCTTCTCATCTCATCCTCCAGATCCGGAACCGATCTCCACTCACCTCTTTCAACGGATTCCGACAGTTCCCGTTCCTCTTTGTCCAAAGCGATCATTTTTCCGACTCCTTTCCGAGATAAAGTTTTGTGTATTTTCTGCTGGGAAACACGGTCTTCAGAAACCGTTCGTTCCCGCTGTCAACAAAAGGATAGTGTCCGGAATCTGGATATTGCCAGGTTTCAGGACTATGGATTCAGGCACTTACAACCCTATATGTCCAGATTCCGGACACGACCATCTCCAATACGGGATCTTCGAGCCCCATCCCGAGCAGAATATTCTCCAACTCTTTTCTGAAGTCCATCTTCTTTTTCCCATGTTGATGATTTCAATTGCATTTCGGATGACAATGTCGGAATTCGGTT
>JAOZRQ010000528.1 GCA_029940115.1 Desulfobacterales bacterium | reverse complement strand
AAAACTCATAAAACTCTCAAAACTCATAAAACTCTCAAAACTCATAAAACTCTCATATCAGCCCATGGATATGATCAGACATATGCTGGAACCGGATGATCCGGCAGTTGGCAAACGCTTGGATGCAGTTGCCGCCTCCTTTTTCTCCGGTTGCTCCCGATCCCGGGTCGCGGACCTGATTCGCGAGGGAAACATTCGGGTTCAGGGAGCCACAAAAAAACCTGCATACCGATTGAAAGCCGGTGATGAGATTTCAGGTTGCATTCCGCGTGTCGAACCTGCCCCGTTTGAACCTGAACCGATTGAATTTGACATCCTGTATGAGGATGGACATCTGATGGTGGTGGACAAACCGGCCGGCCTTGTGGTTCACCCCGCGCCGGGGAACCTCTCTGGGACCTTGGTCAACGGGATTCTTCATCTGTGTCCGGATCTTGAAGGAATCGGCGGGAAGCAAAGACCCGGAATTGTCCACAGACTTGACAAGGACACCTCCGGGGTGCTGGTGGTTGCCAAACATGCGACGGCACTCGGGTCTCTCGCGTCGCAATTCAAGGCAAGAACTGTGAAAAAGAGGTATTTGGCGCTGGTTTATGGGGAGGTGAAAGGGGATACAGGTACGATCTCCCTTTCCATTGGCAGGCATCCGGTTCATCGGAAAAAGATGTCAACCTTGAGTCGGAAGGGGCGCCATGCCGAAACCGCATGGCAGGTTAGGGAACGCTTCCATGGGGCCACGTTGCTGGATGTGGATCTGAAAACCGGACGAACTCATCAGATTCGAGTCCATTGTGCAACCCTCCATCATCCGATCATCGGCGACGCGGTCTATTCCGGGCCGAGACCCGGTTGCCCGCCATCTGCCGGATTCTCAGCCATTGCAAATGCCGCACAGAGACAGATGCTTCATGCGTGGCAGATTGAATTCACACATCCTGACTCAATGAAAAGGATGGTCTTTCAATCGCCTCTTCCATCAGACATGCAACGGGTGACAGATGAATTGCGATTATATGCCGACGCGGGCCAAAAAGTGCCGAGGGACAGAATCGAACTGCCGACACGGGGATTTTCAGTCCCCTGCTCTACCGACTGAGCTACCTCGGCCAAAAACTGATCCTTTATATATCAGGACTTCATCCCTTTGTCAAGCTTTTTTTTCACAAATCACCAAAAAAAAATTGGATGAGAGTGCAAGCTGCGATTGTGGCGGTCTCAGCCCTTAAAATCCGGGGCCCCAGACTGGCGGTGACCCATCCGCAGGCTCGGGCATGTTTGATTTCCTTTGGCGTGAACCCCCCTTCAGGCCCCATCATGACAAAGATCGTACGACACGGTTCGTTCAACCGTGCAGGTCTGAGAGACGCTGTCTCTTTTTCCCAGAAAATGATTTTCAGATCACATTCTCTTTCCATATGCAACAAGTCTTCAAAGGAGACCCCTGTCTCCATTTCCGGAATGTGGCTTCGCCGGCACTGCTTGAGAGATTCCCTTGCAATCCTTTTCCATCGCTCCACACGACCGGCCAGGCGCTTCTCATTCAATTGGGGAACAGACCGTTCTGACACAAAAGGGATCCATTTGGCTATCCCGAGTTCGGTCAGTTGTCTGACCAAGAGGTCCATTTTTCGGTCCTTCAGAAAAGCTTGGCCCACAATGATCCGGGCAGGTGATTCGCCTCCTGATGCAAAACGGCCAATCACCGAGACTTCAACTCCGCGGGCCGAAAAAGCTCGTATCTTGGCTTCATGTTCAGATCCTTCCCCATCAAAGAGCACTATGTCATCCGCCAATTTCAGACGCAACACATTTTTCATATGATTTGCATCAGAACCAGAAATGAACGGCGCAGGATCAGCAAGCATTGACTTTTCAATGAAAAAACGTTTCATATGTCGGCATCCTCAACAAAAAATGAAATCAAAAGGCATCCTCATGGCCATCCATGAACCTATCCGAAAAATAATTTGCCAGCAACAGATTTGAGCAATGGTGCCAATGTGTTGCAGGAAAAATGCGCTGTTTTTGAATCTGCCATTATTTCAAGGTGTCAATGATTTTTCGGATAGATTCATGAATTCGTCACCGCCAAATCCGGCAACCTGCTGAAAATGTGAACTGACAATTGTAAGGATGCCACAACCTGCCATTTGTTTATCATCAAATGTCCAAATAGTAAATGTCGACCTTGATCATCGTTTGGACCAACCTTGCCCGGCCTGGATTGCCAAATCCAGGCCGCCCGCCGGATTTGGCAATCCGGCGGGAGCAGGGTGGCCGAAACGATGATCAAGGCCGTAAATGTCTTGACACACTGAATACCTTATGCTACCTTTTTCGACTGGATGGTTCATAAACTCGTCAGACTGACCTGTTGCCGCAACCGAAAGCCAAGTGGAGTTTTGAAAATGCGGTTCGGAGAGGGGAGTTGCTGATTGTCATCAGATCTGAAACGGCAAGAAAACCCGGTTTCTGAAGCACGTCGCGTCACAGAAACCTGATCGTCCAATCCCCTGAACACGAAACCGGGTCTCTTTGTGAGCATCAAATTTTCAGGTCTGCCGATTATTGAAAATAGGGGTCAACATGAAATATGAAGACATGCCCGACCAGACGCCAGAAGGGGCCGAACACTTGGATGAGGCAGAAGAGCTGATCCGATACATGGAGGCTCTCGACACCTCTCCTTCAGATGGAAAACCTGATTTTGAGTCGGCTGTCAGTCCGAGAGATGTCCATGCAGATGACTTTGTGAATGAAGAACTTGTTTCCACTCAGGAACTCAGGTTTGAGGATATCCTCATAGGTGACATTGCCACCGAGTATCTGATGAGTGATGATGAGGTCGTTGATCTGTATCCTCAAATGTCGGATGACCCTGTCTCATACCATGATGTCGCCTCTGTGGATGGTGAACCCCCCTTTCATTCAGACGCGGAGGCCATCATTGCGCCCGACTTTGAGGAGGCCATTCTTCTTCAGAACCCGCTCTCGGAAGGTGCCGGAGGAGATGATCTGGACGCGGAGACCCTCATCGCGCCCCCGGACTTCGAAGAGGCCATTCTTCTTCAGGAACCGCTCTCGGAAGGTGCCGGAGGAGATGATCTGGACGCGGAGACCCTCATCGCGCCCCCGGACTTCGAAGAGGCCATTCTTCTTCAGGAACCGCTCTCGGAAGGTGCCGGAGGAGATGATTCGGACGCAGAGACCCTCATCGCGTCCCCAGACTTCCAAGAGGCCTTTCCGCTTCAATATCCGGATGATTCCTCAGACGAGGAGACCCTCTTTTTGAAGGACGCCTTGGCAGAGGATGAGGAGGTCATTGATTTGGCTGCGGAGACCATCATCGCATCCCCGGACCTTGAGGAGACCATCTTCCTGAATGACACCCTGACAGAGGAGCCGCCAGAGAAGGGAGGCTTTGATCCAGACCTTGAGGAGACCATCTTCCTGAATGACGCCCTGACAGAGGAGCCGCCAGAGAAGGGAGGCTTTGACCCGGACCTTGAGGAGACCATCTTCCTGAATGACGCCCTGACAGAGGAGCCGCCAGAGAAGGGAGGCTTTGACCCGGACCTTGAGGAGACCATCTTCCTGAATGACGCCCTGACAGAGGAGCCGCCAGAGGCGGGGGGCTTTGACCCGGACCTTGAGGAGACCATCTTCCTGAATGATGCCCTGACAGAGGAGCCGCCAGACGCGGGGGGCTTTGACCCAGACCTTGAGGAGACCCTCTTTTTGAAGGACGCCTTGGCAGAGTCAGCAGAGGATGAGGAGGTTATTGATTTGGTTGCGGAGACCATCGCATCCCCGGACCTTGAGGAGACCATCTTCCTGAGTGACGCCTTGACGGAGGAGCCGCCAGACGCGGGGGGCTTTGACCCGGACCTTGAGGAGACCATTTTCCTGAATGACGCCTTGACAGAGGAGCCGCCAGACGCGGGCTTTGACCCGGACCTTGAGGAGACCATCTTCCTGAATGACGCCTTGGCGGATCCGCCAAAGGAGGGCTTTGACCCGGACCTTGAGGAGACCATCTTCCTGAATGACACCTTGGCGGATCCGCCAAAGGAGGGCTTTGACCCGGACCTTGAGGAGACCATCTTCCTAAATGACGCCTTGGCGGAGGAGCCGCCAGACGCGGGGGGCTTTGACCCGGACCTTGAGGAGACCATCTTCCTGAATGACGCCTTGACTGAGTCAACAGAGGATGAGGAGGTCATTCATTTGGGTGCGGAGACCCTCATCGCACCCTCGGACCTCGGTGAAACCGTTCTTTTAGAGGATGTTGCAGAGGAAGATGCAGAAAATGAGGAAGTCATAGGTCTGGATATTGAATGGCCCACCCTTTTGAATGGTGCGGTTCAAAAGACGTATGACTCTGGAGATATCATTGAATTAACTGACAAAGTGCCGACCCATACAGAGGAGTCAGAAACAATCGTTGATCTTGAGGATATCATTGAATTGGCAGATATAAAGGAACCTGCTTCTGAGGTGGTCATTGATCTGACCGAATCGGATGCCATGGAAAAACCCGATCTGCCTATTAATCTTGAGGATGGCACTGATCAGGCTGACAATCTGGAGGAAAAAGGAGCGCCTGACGACTTCATTGACCTGAATGATTCCGAAGATATCATTGACTTGACCATATCTATGGAAGAACCTGAGCCAGCAGACCTTGGCACAGCTAACAAGCCGGAAACCGCCGACCTTGACGACATCCTCGACTTGGCCGACAAGCTGGAGGCCACAACCGAGCCAAGAGAGCCAGAGCCGGAAGTCT
>JAOZRQ010000080.1:7260-17292 GCA_029940115.1 Desulfobacterales bacterium | reverse complement strand
TCCCCGCCGAGTCCCCTTCTTATAAGCCATCCCTGTGGTTGTCCCCGCCGAGTCCCCTTCTTATAAGCCATCCCTGTGGTTGTCCCCGCCGAGTCCCCTTCTTATAAGCCATCCCTGTGGTTGTCCCCGCCGAGTCCCCTTCTTATAAGCCATCCCTGTGGTTGTCCCCGCCGAGTCCCCTTCTTATAAGCCATCCCTGTGGTTGTCCCCGCCGAGTCCAAAGCCTTTTACAGCGATCGGTTCATCAGATTCCGAATTCTCAGACGGAGCGCATTCAGTCGGATAAACCCTTCCGCGTCCTTCTGATCGTAAACCGCATCCTCCTCAAAGGTGGCGAAATCCTCATGATAAAGCGACTCATCCGACTTGCGTCCCAAGACGATGCAGTTCCCCTTGTAAAGTTTGAGGCGCACGGTTCCGGAGACATGCTTCTGGGTCTCATCAATCATATTTTGCATAAGCGTCATCTCCGGCGAAAACCAGAACCCGTAATAGACCAGCTCGGCATATTTGGGGATCAGCGAATCCCGGAGATGCATGACCTCCCGATCCATGGTGATCGATTCCATGGCAATGTGGGCGGTTCTCAGAATGGTTCCTCCCGGGGTTTCATAAACCCCGCGGGACTTCATGCCCACAAAGCGATTTTCAACGATATCGGCCCTGCCGATGCCGTGGCGGCCGCCCATCATGTTCAGAATCCTGAAGATGTTCGCGGGGGAGAAGCTTCGGTCATTGATCGCGACCGGATCCCCCTGCTTGAAGGTGATTTCAATGGTTTCAGCCTTATCCGGCGCATCTTTGGGAGACGTGGTCGTCATAAACATGTCTTCCGGCGGCTCATTCCAGGGATCTTCAAGGATGCCCCCCTCATAGCTGGTGTGAAGCAGGTTTCGGTCCGTGCTGTAGGGTTTCGCGTGGGTGGTGGGGACCTTGATTCCATGCCTCTCCGCAAATGCCATCAAGGCGGTCCGGGAATTGAGATCCCACTCCCGCCACGGGGCAATGATCTTGATGTGGGGATTCAGGGCAAGGTAACTCAGCTCAAACCGGACCTGATCGTTCCCCTTGCCGGTCGCGCCGTGGCTCACCGCGTCCGCATGCTCTATCCGGGCAATCTCTATCTGACGCTTTGCGATCAAGGGCCGGGCAATGGACGTCCCCAGAAGATACTGACTCTCATAGATCGCATTGGCCCGAAACATCGGATAGACATAATCCCTGACAAATATCTCCTGGAGATTGTCAATGTAAACCTTTGCCGCACCGGTGTTCATGGCGTTCTCTTTTATCTCCTCCACCTCATCGCCTTGCCCGATATCGGCTGAAAACGCAATCACTTCGCAGTGGTATGTCTCGACGAGCCATTTCAAAATGACCGACGTGTCAAGACCCCCTGAATAGGCGAGCACCACTTTGTTTATTTTGTCAGACACATCTGTTCTCCTTGTATGAGCTGTAAGCTGTAAGCTGTAAGATAGTTCTTTGAGCTTTCAGGCTACCGCTTACAGCTTCGAGCTTACAGCTATCTTACAGCTATCTTAATGGACCATCCGGTCACGTCCTTCCCATTCTTTTTCCCGCAACTTGTATTTCTGGATTTTCCCGGTGGCTGTCTTGGGGAGCTCGCCGAATTCCACAACTTTGGGGGCCTTGAAGCGGGCCAAGTTCTCCTTGCAGAAGTTGACGATATCTTCAGCGCTGGGACTGGCTCCCGGTTTCGGAACCACAAAGGCTTTGGGCACTTCGCCCCATTTGTCGTCCGGCACGGGGACCACCGCGACCTCCAGCACATCGGGATGCCGGTAGATGACATTCTCGATCTCAACAGTAGAGATGTTCTCTCCGCCGCTGATGATGATGTCCTTTTTCCGGTCCATGATCTGCGCGTAGTTGTCCGGGTGCATGACTGCCAAGTCGCCGCTGTGGAACCATCCGCCCTTGAAGGCCTCCTCGGTCGCCTCAGCATCCTTATAATAGCCCATCATGACATTGTTCCCCTGCATGACAATCTCGCCGATGGTCTGGCCATCCCGGGGAACCGGTTCCATGGTATCCGGGTTCACCACATCCATGTGCATGGCGATGATATACGGAACACCCTGCCGTGATTTCTTTTTGGCCCGATCTTCGTCGGAGAGATCGGCCCACTGTTCCTGCCACGCACAGACGCTGTGGGGGCCGAAAACTTCGGTCAGCCCGTAGGTGTGGGTGATGTTCGCACCGATGGATTCCATGTTCTGGATGACTGTGGGGGCCGGCGGCGCGCCGGCGGTCATGATTTCAAGCCGGCGCTTCAGTTTGATGTCACTGGCGGTGGCATGACTCGACATGGTGATCAGGATCGTGGGTGCCGCACACAGGTGAGACACGCCCTCCTCCTCGATCATGCGGTAAATCTCATCTGCCACCACTTTACGCAGGCAAACATGCGTCCCCCCCATCGCGGTCACGCCCCAGGTGAAGCACCATCCATTGCAATGGAACATGGGAAGGGTCCAGAGATAGACCGATTCCGAAGTGAACCTTGATTCGAGCATCTCCCCCAGCGCGTTCAGATACGCGCCGCGGTGATGGTACATCACGCCTTTGGGCAGACCGGTGGTGCCGCTGGTGTAATTGATGGTCGCGAGCTGATACTCATCATCTATGGCGAACTCCATGGGCGCGTCTGAACCGGTGTTCAGAAACGCCTCGTACTCCATGCCGTCCAAGGGCTTCTCATCGCTGACATCGCAGATGTTCACAAAGGTCTTGACCTGGGTGAGCTCGTTCATGCGGGGTGTCACCAGACCGGAGAACTCATTGTCAACAAACAGGGCCTTGGCATCCGAGTGGTTGATGATGTAAGCCACCTCATTTGATGAGAGCCGGATGTTGACGCTGACAAGGGCCGCACCGATCATGGGAACCGCGTAATGGGCCTCCAGCATGGGTGGCGTGTTGGGACAGATGAAGGCCACCTTGTCCCCTTTTTCGACACCAATGTTCTTGAGCGCGCTGGCCAAGCGGTTCACTCTGGCGTAAAAATCTTTGTAGGAATAGCGTTTTTCCCCGTGAATCACCGCGGTCTTATCCGGGTAAACAGACGCGGAACGTCTGACAAAGCTCATAGGGGTGAGGACTTCAAAACAGACAGGGTTTGTGGGCATTTTATCTCCTCTCCTTTTTTTGTTGGTTTAAGTGGCCTTGATCTTCGTTTCGGCCAGTCCCCACTCCGCTCCCGCCGGATTGCCAAATCCGGCGGGACATGGCGTGGATTTGCCAATCCATCTGGCCCAAACGAAGATCATGGCCCTCTTAAGTGATTATGCCATGTACAGGACAAAAAAGAGAAACCGGCTTTTCCTTGCAGTCGGGAAGCGGCCTTTCGGGAAAAAGCCGGGTTTCTCGCCCATCCACAACTTTTTGTCCTGTACACGGGAGAATCACATATCCATATCACTTTTAAGCTTGCAATCTCTGAGATAATATTTTAAATCAAATTCTGAATAGTAGCAAATATGAGTCTATCAGATTATATTTCATTTTTCCACAAAAAAAAGCATCCTTAGTATTCACTTATGTACAGGTTTACATTTTTGATTCCCTTGGAGGCAGGAATGACAGCGGAAGTCGCGTCGGGTTGGAAAGTGTAAACCACTTTTCAGATTTTTTAACTGTCATTCGGGGCAGATGACGGGAACCGGCATTGCCTTGGGCGTGAGACGTGACGATCTTTTTTTCACGCATCACGCATTACGCATCACGTTTCAGATTTGACACCTGTTCCAAAAAAGAGAGAAAGCAGGCCGCAAGAAAGTGCAGCATGACGGAATTTGAGTATGTCACCTTGAACAAAGAGGATATTTTTGATTTTGATCATCCTGTCTTGGATGAATTGAAGCGGTTTTTGAATTTGTTCAATGAACACCATTTTGGTGAGAAAGTAGAGCGAAACGGTTTTTCACACAAAAAGGGCAATATCAGTTCCGGAAATGGAGTGCTGAAATGAGCCCCCAGGCGATATTTTAGCGCCCGCGGAAACGCGAAAATATCGTCTATGGCTCATTTCCGCACTCCCCTGAGAGTTCTCATGGGATAATGCGTTTTTTCTGAGTCCCTGAAACAAAAATGGAGAAAAAATAGACATGGATGTCACCATCACGATATCTGAGGGGATCGCCCAGCATCTGAACGATCTCTCATTTGATTCAACTGGGCGAAGGAAATCTGCAAAACCATACGGCGGCCTTGGGAAGGGCGGACAGGATCCTGTTTTTCGGACGCAAAGCCTCAGATGAGGTCTCTTTCACATTCTCCACCGAAGATGGGATGAGCGGCTATGAATGCCGATTTTCTCCGGGGCCGGAGGACAACTTCTTCTTCAACAGCGAGCGGTTCCGGTTTCATGATGAAAAACATGCATGCTCGCAGGAAAAAGATTTGGGAAGCGGACATGCCGAATCAAGGCTGTCATCATCAGATGATGCAACTCAGGGCAATCAGAAATCTGTTCGCCTCACCCGAGGAAATCAACGACAACCCTGAAACTGCTCCGTCAAAAAGAATATCGGATCATTTTCCCCGATATAACAAGGTCTTTTACGGAAGGCTTATTGCTCAGAACATCGATATTCAGACCATCCGCTCGGAATGCCCGCATTTTGATGAATGGGTGGCCTCATGCATGGATGAGAATCCAGACTGGGGATTCCGGATTCCGGCATGAACATGGACTGGCCTCCATTGGGGCGAAATGTCCTTGGAGGGGGTCGTGGCGGGATCGTCGGAGACTCCGGACACCCAGAAATTCAAGACGGAAATCCAAGCCGACACCCAGAAGTTCAAGGAGAAGGTCCAAGCCGACACGGAGAAGTTCAAGGAGAAGGTCCAAGCCGACACGGAGAAGTTCAAGGAGGAGGTCCAGGCCGACACGGAGAAGTTCAAGGAGGAGGTCCAGGCCGACACGGAGAAGTTCAAGGAGGAGATCCGGGCCGACACCAAGGAACTCAAGGAGGAGATGAAGGCCTCCAAGGACGAGATCCGGGCCGACACCAAAAGGTTGAAAGATCGGATGGACAAGAAATGGGGCGAGCTGTCAAACAAGATGGGGACGTTGGTCGAGGACATGGTCGCGCCGAACGTGCCGACCATCGTCAGGAAGTATTTCAAAGATCCGGATTTCGACTTCTTCGGGGTCCGGATCAAGAAGCGAAAGGTGAAGAACCGTTCGGTGCGGCGGGAGTTCGACGTCGTGGCGATCTCCGACAAAAACTTCTTTGTCTGCGAGGTGAAGTCGAAGCCGAGCCCCGAGAGTGTCGGCGAGTTTGTCAAGGTGCTACCGGAGATGGGGGAGTATTTCCCGGAAAGTCGGGACAAGAGGATCATCCCCATCTTTTCCAGCCTCCACATCCCCGAGGATCTGCTGAGATACATGACCCGGCACCGGATCTATGCGATGGGCTTCGGGGAGGAGACCATGGACCTGCTCAACTTTGAGGAGATGTCTGGGCGTGAGACGTGATGCGTGAGACGTGATGCGTGAGACGTGATGCATGAGACGTGATGCGTGAGACGTGATGCGCGATCTTTGAATTCACATATCATGGTTCACGTTTCACGCTTCACGCTTCTCGGATTTTCGTTTGTGCATGTGTCGCCGGAAACGGCGTCATGGATTCTCCTACACACAGGAAATCAGGAATGTGGGAACGAAATGAGTCAGTCGAAATCCATATGGACTCTGGCACTCGATGATCAAGTTTTTTGGCCAGACATCGACACAACCCCTGTCATTCCTGCGAAAGCAGGAATGACAGAGAGAAAAACTTGAGGGACATGAATCGTGACTTGGGCACTTCCATCGGCCCTCCAAAAAACTCCGGCACTCGACACAACCCTTGTCATTCCTGCGAAAGCAGGAATGACAGAGAAAAACTTGAGGGATATGAATCGTAACTTGGACACTATTCCACCGGACCCCCCAAAAATAGATGTAAAACGCTATCGGAAAGTCCGCCGTTTCTTCGCGAAGGTCTTTCTGCATACCATCTGGTGGGACATTATTCTCAACCGGCCGGTCCTCCGTCTGCTTCGGAGAACGCCCCTGCCCCGCTGGAAGGCGATTTCCCGGGAATACCGCTCCCTCGCGGTGGAGATGGGCGGGGTGCTGATCAAGCTGGGCCAGTTTCTGAGCATCCGTGTGGATATCCTTCCGAGTGAGGTCACCAAGGAACTGGCCGGCCTGCAAGATGAAGTCCCGCCTGAGAGAACAGAGGAGATCATCGCACAGATCGAGGAGGACTTTGGCTGCCCCATTTCCGACATATTTGAGTGGTTCTCCCCCGAACCACTGGGTGCAGCCTCACTTGCCCAAGCCCATTTGGCGAAAATCCGGCAAGGGGCAAGAGGCGAGGGGCAAGGGGCGAGCGGCGAGCGGCAAGGGGCGAGCGGCGAGCGGCAAGGGGCAAGGGGCGAGCGGCAGGCCACAGGCCACAACCCACAAGCCACAACCCAAAAAGTCGTGGTCAAAGTGTTGCGGCCGGGGATTGGTGTGCTGGTGGAGACGGATTTGAAGGCGATCCGGCTCGCTTTTCGCTGGCTGAAACATTACAAGCGTGTCAGCCGGCAGGTGGATTTGGACTGGCTTGCCGAGGAATTTACCACCGTCACGCGCAGGGAACTCGATTTTGAAGCCGAGGGACACAACGCGGAGCGTCTTGCCCGCGATCTCGCGGATGAGGCTTATGTCTATCTTCCCACGGTGTATTGGGCGTATTGTGCTTCCCGAACGCTGACGCTGGAGAATGTCGGCTACATCAAAATCGCCGACATTGCGGCCATTGATGCCACAGGGATCAGCCGGGGCCAAGTCGCGGACAAACTCTACAGCATCTATATGAAGCAGGTGTTTGAGACCTATTTTGTGCATGTGGACCCCCATCCGGGCAACCTGTTTGTCAAGCCCCTGCCCCATCCTGATGAGATTGAGGCGGGCGTGACCGGGTTTGCTCCTGACGATCCGGTCCCACACAAGCCCGGGCGTCCATTTCAACTGATCTTTGTTGACTTCGGCATGTCTGTCACCATTCCCGAACGCCTCCGGTCCGCGTTGCGGGAATATGCCATCGGCGTGGGCACACACGACGCACACAAAATCGTGCAGTCCCTTGTCAATGCCGGCACACTGACACGGGAGGCGGACATCAAGCGTCTTGAAGAGGCGCACGAGGCATTGTTCCGGCACCTGTGGGGCGTGAACATGGGCCAGATGCGGAATGTCGCGTTAAAGGAGGCCCGATCGTTTTTAGATGAGTATAAGGATGTGGTTTATGAATCCCCGATTCAGCTTCAGGCGGATCTGATCTTTGTGATGCGGGCCATCGGCATCCTCTCCGGAATGGCTACGAACCTTGATCCAGACTTTGATGTGTGGCGCAAGACGATCCCGTATGCCGAGCGATATGCAAAGGAGGAGTTTTTCCAGAACAAAGAGGACTGGCTGAAGGAAGCCGCAACCTTGGGGCAGTTGATGCTCAAAATTCCGACCCAGCTCGACAGCATCGTCACCCAAGCTGAACGGGGAAGGCTGACCGTTCAGGCATCCCTCTCCCCAGATACCCGAAAGGCGATTCAACGCTTGGAACAGTCGGTCAACCGGCTTTCATGGATGGTGGCAGGGGCCGGCCTGCTCATCTCAGGCGCAATCCTCCGCAACACCGGCGGCGACCTGTTGATTGCGCTGGCAGCATTGGCATTTCTGTGGGGAATGAGGAAAGGATGAACGACAGATGGCTTCAGCCTGCTTGCGCTTTCAGCCCCGGAATTGATTCCGGGGCTTTTTGAAGCGCACCGCCAATTCAGCAGGCTTCAGCCTGCTTGCGCTTTCAGCCCCGGAATTGATTCCGGATATTTCTGTTTCGGACTGAATCTCACGCGTTGGCATGGCATGTCAGGAGCGATTTTGCGGTTGTCGCAAAATAAATCGGGCGTCTTCTCTTGACATAACAAGCCGACAATGTGTTATCTTATACGCTTATATAAGAAAGAGAGCAGAAGTGACGTATGCCACACCATCAGTAAAACATAAGAGATTTTCGACGATGACTTCAAGTGCGACCTTTTTACCCATTGTGTTATACTTTTTTGCCGTGTGAAAGGTACCGGGTGAATGATCAACTCCATGACATCAGAGGGAAACATGCACCAAGTGTATATAGAGACAACCATACCAAGTTTTTACTTCAATACCCGAACTTCGCCGGAGGCGGTGGCTCGTTGCAACTGGACCAAGGAATGGTGGGATAATTGCCGGCGTCTCTATGAAAATGTGACAAGTCTCGCGGTAATTGCAGAATTGGAACGAGGTGACCACCCGAACAAACAGAAGAAACTGGATCTGATGGCAGACTTGCCTTTGTTGTCGATCACAGACGAAATTCGTCAGATTGTGAGGATTTACACTCAAAGAAAGATTATGCCCCAAGACCCAGTGGGGGATGCGCTTCATCTGGCAATCGCATCATTTCACAAATGCGACATTCTGTTAAGCTGGAATTGCAGAAATCTCGTCAATTTCAAGAAGTTTGATCAGATCAGAAGAACAAACACGGAGGTCGGCCTTCACGTCCCGAGCCTGCTGACGCCGCTTCAACTTTTGGGGGAGGATTAGATGATGCAAAAAGACCCGGTCATTGATGACATAAGAGCAGTGAGACACGAAATTTCCGAGGAATTCGGGCATGACAGCGATCGGCTCATAGATCACCTCATTGAAAGGGAAAAAGAGTTGATCAAAACGGGGGAGTACAAATTTCTCAGCAGCAATCCTCCCCTCATTGTGAAGCGTATCCAGAGTTCGTCAAAGTCTTTGGCCATATGCATATAGGTGATGGTTCCCTTTGACGGACCAACATTCATTTGACAAGTTGGCCACATCCTCATTCCGGAGGAAAATAGCGATAAATGTCTTTCCGATGCAACACTCTCTCAAAAATGAGCGTGTCATCTGAAAGACTGATGCCTATCCTGTAAACATCGAAACGAACTTTGTAATGCAACTTCGTGAAAGACAAAATGTTCGATGTTCTTTCTTATCTTGGAAGGTATGTTCGCGAGTTCCTTGAGGAACTTCCTCTGATATTTGACTTTCATCTTTCATTCCGTCTTTTCAAGTGCCTGATAATACAGTCTGGCCTGATCCGGATATAAGGCTTCCTCATCTTCGTTTTCCTCCATCAGGTGGGCCAGGGCATAATTTTCAAGAATCTCCTCTATCTCACCCGGACTCACCGCATAATCCGGGGCAAACCGATTTGTGTCCATTATCTTACCCATCAGTGATAATCCTCCATAGCCAGAATGGTTATGGCTGTTATTCTGTTCAAGTCAATGCCTCCGTCATCTTTCAGCGGCAAGGGAGCATGGTTCGGTGTGAAAACAAGACGATACGGATGTTTTATATCCACAGCGAAAATTCCTTTTGCCGCTCCTCTGAGTTCGTGTCTTCTCTCAGGAGGCAGGTGGGATATGTCCGCTAGGGCCGCTTTCAGCAACATCATACGGCGCATGATGATTTTTGCCTTGTCTGCTCCGTATCTGTTGTACAAGGCTTTCTCAGAGTTGAATATTTTTGCCAACTTCCTGGTCTTAAAAGTGATGTCCATCTTTATTTCTGTGTACAGGACAAAAATTCGGAATGGGCGAGAAACCCGGCTTTTTCCCAAACGGACCGACTCCCCAACTGCAAGAAAAAGCCGGGTTTCCTTCCTCAAATCATTTTTTTGTCCTGTACACAGTCTTTATTTATATGCCCATCTTTTTTTGCGATGTTCAGAACATGGTGTCCCCGATTGGCTGTTTCGTCAGGTGATTCAGATATCCCTGCAATATTGGCAAGATTGGCAGAATAATCCGGTCAAGTCAAGCGATTCTCGGATGTTTTCATGGCGGACAACATCCAAAATCTCAGCCGAAAAGAAACCCGGCTTCTGATGCCAGCACCAATTTGTCCCAACCTGATCGCCGAAAAGAAACCCGGCTTCTGATGCC
>JAOZRQ010000080.1:0-7160 GCA_029940115.1 Desulfobacterales bacterium | reverse complement strand
AGGACCAATCTGTCGCAACCTGATCGCCAAAAAGAAACCCGGCTTCTGATGCCAGGACCAATCTGTCGCAACCTGATTGCCCAACACTTTGAGAGCGAAGCCGGGTTTCTCCCACTCGTTGAAGGAAACCCGGCTTCTGATGCCAGGACCAATCTGTCGCAACCTGATCGCCAAAAAGAAACCCGGCTTCTGATGCCAGCACCAACTTGTCGCAACCTGATCGCCCAACATTTTGAGAGCGAAGCCGGGTTTCTTTCACTCGCCGATGGGTGCGCCTCTGAATCGCAGATGGCCGCAGATGGCGAGGATTGCGCTGATCCGTCCATGGAATCTGGCTCAGTCTGCGGTTCAGCCTACCTGGCCTATCCATATGACATGTATAGAGGACCGACAGACAATCTGTGAAATCCGAAAAATCTGATGGAATCTGCGGTTCAGATTCTTGATGTAAATTCCGAAATCCCCCTCTTACCCACAATCCATGTTTTTTTCAGAGACGCATTTTTTTCTGACAATTTTCTTTGAGATGTCCGTCTATAAGAATCAAAGGGAGCGAGAACCCCTTTCTCACACACAATCCAAGTTTTTTTTCAGAGACGCATTTTTTTTTGACCATTTTGTGTGAGATGTCCGTCTATAAGAATCAAAGGGAACAGAAAATCCCTTTCCCACACACAATCCATTATGATAGGGAGGTGGGAGTTCTTTTGCTTGGAACCGATTTTGGCCATGTGGCCCGATTGAAGTCAACCATTGAAACGCTGAAAAAGGAGATTTTGCCATGAAACGGATGAAACGGATGAAAAGGACGCTTGAGGGGATGAGGGGGATGTTTGAGACGGGCATGACGGTTCTGATTGCCTTGGTTGCGATGATTGCCGTGGAGACCCAGTTTACGGGGGTGGCGTTTGCGGATTATGACGAGGGGGAGCTGATCATCAAGTTTGATGGGCAGGCCGCCTCTGAGATTGAGACCATGAAGACCGAGCTGGATGTGGATGAGGTCCAGGTGCTGCATACTTATGTCCAGATGTCCGGCGGCTACAGGACGACATGGAGCATCCAGTATTGGCAGTACAGATCAGCCCTCTCACTGAGCCAGATCATCGCCGCCTATGCGACTCGGCAGTTCATATCATACATCGAGCCGAATTACCGGATTTACCCGTGGGGAGTTCCTGACGATTCTCAGTTTGCAGAGCAGTGGGGCCTGCACAACACCGCCCAGACCGGCGGGAAGGCTGATGCGGACATTGATGCGCCCGAGGCTTGGGATTATGCGGACGGAAAGCCGGCACAGGATGTGACTGTGGCGGTGATTGACACCGGCGTTGACACGGATCATCCGGATTTGCAGGCCAACATCCATTCGTTTGGGTACGATTATCAGAATGATGACGCGGACCCTGACGATGACAACGGGCATGGCACACATGTCGCGGGAACCATTGCTGCGGTGAGGAACAACACCACGGGAGTTGCCGGTGTGTGCGCTTCCGCAAAGATCATGCCTCTCAAGTTTTTGGATGCCAACGGGAACGGCAAGCTTGTGAATGCGATCAAGGCGCTGAACGACGCGAGGGACATGGGCGCAAAGATCATCAATGCCAGTTGGACCATCAAGGGATATGAATCTCAGGCCCTCTGTCAGAGGACATTCGGCAAAGAGGTGAAGATAAGTACACTTGGGTCATCACTGTTAATCCCCGTGGGAACACAGGCCCGCCCACTTCAACCACAACCGTAAGCTGGGACCCTTCCGAGTTTGCCTCCGAAGGCTATTACCAGTTGATATCGGGTGATGATGCAACAGGCACGGTGCTGATTTCGGATATGAGAACCACCACCGACCATGATGTCTCCGGCGGCAATGCGGATCAGCATTTCACCATACTTTGGAGAGAGGGCATCCTCTTTTACATGAACATGAACGCAGGCTGGAACCTGATCTCCCTGCCGCTGACACCGGACAACTCCGCTCTCCCCGCCCTGTTCCCGGATGCGGAGGTCGCTTACGGATACGAGGACGGCGGCTATGTTGACGCGGCGTCCCTGGAACCCGGGAAAGGGTACTGGGTGAAAGTGCCTGCTGATCAGACTTACACGATGGAGGGACAGCCTTTCCCGGGCTACACAGCTTCCCTCTCTTCGGGATGGCATCTGCTCGGCTCCGTCAACACCACAAGCTCTCCCCAAGTCGTCCCAGAGGGAGCCATGCAGGTGATGTACCAATATTTTGACGGCTCTTACAGAAAGGTCACGCAGTTCAGCCCCGGCTACGGCTACTGGGTCGGAGCGGAGGAAGCGTGTGAATTTGCCGTGGAATCTGAGTGACCGGCGTATCCACGATTTGGCGAAAACAATTTCCAGCCCGCAAGGACTTTTGAAAAATGGCCCGGCAATTCATTGCCGGGCTGAGAAAGGAGATTCCCATGAAACTCAAACTTTTTGCATCATGCGTGATGGTCCTCTTGGGACTTGCCCACGCGGCAAATGCCGCTGCTGAGTGGCGTGCCAATATTCATGTCGAGGGAAAAAATAGGGGAGGCCAGCACCAAAGCGACGTGACCATCGGTGTCGCCTCGGAAGCCGTCTCTCTGCCGGCTCCCCCGCTGCCTCCGGGCTTCACCTGTTCCATGACAATCCCCTCCGACGACTGGACAGCGTTCTTCACAGAGGATATCCGCCAAGAAGGAGAGGAGGAACACATCTGGGTTATCGCGGTCAATCCGCACGGAAACATTGGCCCTCCCTTTGACGCAACCTCGACGATGAGCTGGGACCCCACCCAATTCGGCCCAGGCGATTTTGAATTGCGGGAAGGATGGGAGGGAACCGGAGAGATTCTGATCCCGGACATGAAAACCGTCACGAAATTCGATGTGACAGGCGGAAACAAGGATCAATACCTCACGGTGATTTGCAGGCAATGACCCTTAAACTTCCGAAGTCTCGGAGACTTCGGAAGTCTTTATTTTTTGCAGAAAGGATATCCCCATGATAAACAGGTTATTTCTTTTGAGTCTGACCGTTTTTTTCTGTATCATCCATTCAGCCATTGCATCCGCCGGGTGGCAGGCCATAATTCATGCCGAAGGAGAGGACTTGGGAGGCCAATACAAAGGCGATGTGACAATCGGCGTTGACTCCGAATCCATCACAAAATCGGCGGCCCCGTTGCCGCCGCAGTATTCATGTGCAATGGTGATCCCATCCTCTGACTGGACATCAAACCTTGCAACGGATATCCGTCAAGAGGGTGAAACCGATTACCGTTGGATCATCGCCATCAATCCCTCCGGGAACATCGGCCCTCCGTCTGAGAGGACTTCGACAATAAGCTGGGATCCCTCTGCCTTTGATTGCGGCAGCTTCTATCAGTTGAAAGAGGGGCATGACGGAACAGGCCAAGTTGTCGTTCCGGACATGAAAACTACAACCGAATATCAGATTTCCGGCGGCAATTCGGACCAGTATCTTACACTGACGGCAAGTGTCGCTGATGAACCGCTCATTGGGAGAATCGTTTCCCCGGATTCGGATATGATCATCTATGAGGGAGGATCCGTCAATTTTCAAGGAGCAGTTGCAAGCTGCGATTCAACGACTTATTTATGGGATTTCAGTGACAGCGGCGTTGAAAGTTCTGATGAGGAATACCCCGGAGATGTGACCTTTCCTGTCGCGGGAGTTTACGAGGTCACCTTTACCGTGACCGATGATGGCAAGAATGCGGATAATGTTTCAGTGACAGTGACAGTAGAAATAGATCCCGGAGATATTGATGCTAACCAAAAAATAGAAGTCACAGACGCTATCCTGGCTCTGAAAATCTTGGCAGGAATGGATATCAGCGATGCCATCCATTTATCCGCCGATATCAACAACGACAACCAAATCGGCATGGCCGAAGTGATTTGCATTCTGCGAATATTGAGCGGGTTATAAAAGCCGGGGGATCAAATCCCCGGCTAACAGCGAAAGTACGCTAAAGCGCACTATCAGTTCATCTGGCTTCAGCCTGCTTGAGCTTTCAGCCCCGGAATTGATTCCGGGGCTTTCCATAGCCGTCAAAATCCGGGGTCAATCCAGATCAATCCCACCGCATGGTCCGCCTTGTCTCAAAAAAAAACTTGCAACAGGCCAAAATCTGTGATATGAAACTTGCTGGTTCTGAAACGAACGCCAAAGAGGAAAACGACCATGAAGCCCAAGAAAAAACCGAGCCGGTTCGACATCCGGCACAAGGAGACTCTGACCCTGTTCCTGCGGGAGTATTTCGAGCTGTTCTTCCCGGATCTGGCCAGGAGGATGCGGTTTGAGACGGCCAAGTTCCTCGACAAGGAGCTGATCTCCCTGCTCGATGAGCCGCAAAATGGGAAGAAGAGAGCCGACCATCAGGCGATCACGGACGCGCTGATCCTGATCCGGATCGTCCTGGACGGAAGGCCGGAGTGGATCCTGATCCACTGGGAGCAGCAGAGCGAGAGGGAGACGCACTTTGAGAGACGGATGTTCCGCTACTTCTGCGGGATATACTTCAAGTTCGGGAGGACGATCCTCCCCATCGCCATGTTCACGGATCCCGCGAAGTGGAGAAGGCCGATCAGCGACAAGTTCACGATCTCCCTGCCGGGACATCCGATCTGCGAGTTCTCATACACCCTGATCAAGCTGAGGGGCTACAAGGCGGAGAAACTTGAGAGCCGGATGGCGGAGAATCCCCTAGCGGCCGCGTACCTGCCGCTGACCGACTATCCGAAGCGGGAGCGGCCGATGATCAAGGCGAAGGCGATGCGGGGCGTCGCGAGGCTCTCCAAGGGCCAGCGGCAGGCCACCCTCTTTTCGCTGGTCCGGGAGAGCCTCCCGCTGAATCCGGAGGAACACAAACAATATCAGGAAATCGTCCGGAGCGATCCGCTCTGGCAGGAGGTGAGCATGCTGGAATCTGTCGAGGACGTCGGGTATGAGAGAGGTTGGGAGGAAGGCTGGGAAGGAGGCCGACAGGAAGGCCATCAGGAAGGCCGGGAGGATGCAGTGAGGGAACTTATGAAATCCGGCTGGCTGACACCCGAACAGATTGCCCAAATCATGGGGATGGATGCCGGCAGGGTCAGGGAGCTGGCCCGGGACCCGGGACCCACTCCTGGCCCGAAAGTGGAAGACGGCCTGTGATCAGGGCCAAGGGCGCATCTTCTCGCTGGTCCGGGAGAGCCTCCCGCTGAGCCCCGGCTCAAAGCGCAAGTACGTTAAAGCGCACTGCCGCAATCTAGCTGGCTTCAGCCTGCTTGAGCTTTCAACCCCGGAATTGATTCCGGGTCTTTCTGTGATGATAGTGATGATAGCTGGCTTCAGCCTGCTTGCGCTTTCAGATTCCGGGGCTCTTTTCTATCCGAGAATGCACTCAATGCCCGGAGATCTTTTCACGGCTTCGTGAAAGATGCCGAGGATCAGGCCCGATCAGTCAAACAAATCTGAATGGCTCCCGGTTCGCTCCGCAATAAGCTTGTCCCCCTCGACAAGATAAATAAGGAGCCAATCCGGCTCGACATGACATTCAGACCGGCCTTTCCAATTTCCCATCAGTTTGTGATCCCGACATTTCGGAGGCAGGGTCTGTTCACTTATCAACAGGGAAAGGACTGTTTTCAGTTTTTCAGAAGATTTTCCACGTTTCAGCATACGCCGCAAATCTTTTTTGAACTGGTTTGTCGAAACAAATGTCAGCATCAGATATGAGACTTTGGGACGATATTTCCAGGCCATGAGGTACGCGGGGGCCGTTCTTTTTCCGGTTTTGGAGAGCCACGCGACCGGTCTTGCCGCGGAACAGGCCGATTTCCTGACCAGCCAAGCCATGGGCCTGATTCATCAAACCATCCATGGCGACCCATCGCTTCTGAGCCGTCTTAAAGGGCTCGATGATCCGCTTTCATGGCTGTTCGGTCCTCCGGATGACCTGATCCGCTCAGACTATATCCGCGTGGCCGATAAAATGAAGGAGAAGCCGATGCCCGAAATCCGGAAGGCCCTGCTCGAGCGGTCCCGGGAAAAAGGCCGTCAGCCGCTCATTCTTTCCGGGCTGGTGGATCGGGAGGCTTTGGAAGAGGGGGTGAGCGCAAAGGATGTTCTGACCGGATGGCGTTTCATGCCCTCCCGGTTTACGCCGGACAGCGCGGCCTTCCAGCAATTGGTCTATGATCAGGTAAGGACCTATAAAGGGGGGAAGAGCCCTTTTTCCAAAACACTGATCAACAAGCAGGTGGTCAAAGGCTTCCCCTTGGGACTGGAACTGATGGCCCTGCTCGGGTCCCAGGAGGCCGGGAAAAGGCTCGACGCGTCTGATGAGCGCAATTATGAGGGCTATGAAAACGCCGCGGCCCGGGCCAAAGACATGCTGATGCTTCCGTCTGAAAAGTCAATGGCGTCAAAGCACTTCAAGATCATCGAATATTGGCTGACCCGGGGGCGCACATCAGAACCGGAAGGGGATGAGTCCCGTCGCCTGAACACCTGCCTCGGGTTCTGGACATACACCCGTTACATTGCCCTGGTTTACGCGAAACAGTCCTATACCATGGGCAGCAAAGGTCTTAGCCCCTCTTTTGCTCAAAGAACGGCCGCGTATCTGGAACCTGCTGACGAACTCTATGTCTATTTGCAGGAACAGATCAGGAATCTGAGCGGCTTCATGAAAACCCGGGATCAGAAAAGCCGGATGAAGGAGTTTCTGAACATTCTCGACAAGCTCCGGGATATCTCGCTCCGTGAGCGACAAGAGGTCTCTTTGAAGGAAACGGATATCACCTTTCTGAACAACTTGGACAAAATGCTTCTGAAGTTGACCGGATCAAAGGATCAGCCGATTGTTGCAGATGTCCATACCGAACCGAACACACAAAAGGTGCTCGAAGAAGGGATCGGTTATCCCAAAATAGTGGAAAAGGCCATAAAAGGGCAAGACCTGAAAGCCCGCGGCGCCTTGTTCACCCACTATGAATTCAAATATCCCATGAATGACCGCCTGACCGATGACGCCTGGCGCAAGATCCTCAATGACGAAGAAAAAATGAAAGTGCTTGAAATGAGGCGTGAGAAGTGAGGCGTGAGGCGTGAGGCGTGAGGCGTGAAACGTGAGGCGTGAGGCGTGAAACGTGAGG
>JAOZRQ010000079.1 GCA_029940115.1 Desulfobacterales bacterium | reverse complement strand
TGCCAAATCCGGCAGGGTTTCGGATTTGTCAATCCGAAACGAGCGCGGGGACCGAGACGAGCGCGGGGACCTCCACTTCCCGCTCCTGCCGGATTGCCAAATCCGGCAGGGTTTCGGATTTGTCAATCCGAAACGAGCGCGGGGACAAAAGAAAGTTGAGCAAATTAAAATTTACGCTTGACAGTTCTATCAGACCTATGATAATAGAAAATATAAGATATGAGGGAGATTATCGGAACATGTTGTCAAACGGCTGTGAAAGACTCGGGTTTCCAGAATTTTATGATCCCTGACAAAAAATGTCAGATTCCAAGCTGGAATCCACGGTTTCTTTTAAAATTTATGAACATCTGCTGTGTACAGGACAAAAAACGAATGGAAGAAGAAACCCGGCTTTTTCTTGCAGTTGGGGAGTCGGCCCATTTGGGAAAAAGCCGGGTTTCTCGCCGTCCACAACTTTATTGTCCTGTACATAGGAACATCTGTCAAAAAAAATGCATGAGAGATAATTATGAGCGAAAAAATCACGCTTTTCATATTTGGTTCTGCTGACACACCCGTAAAACAGGTATCCATTTCCAAAGGCTTTTTGGTTTTTGCGGGATTTTTCACCCTTTCCTGCATGACTGCCTTGGGCCTTGGCATTCATGACTATTATACCATCAAGATGACCTCTTTTGACACTCGGGAACTTGAAAAAAGGGTCCAGAGTCATCAAAATGAAATCACTGTCCAACGAAAACAGATCCAAGTCTTTGCCACCAAAATCAATTCTCTAAAGGAGAAGCTGGCGAGCCTGAACGATTTTGAAAGGCGAATACGAATCATCGCCGGGCTTAATGACTCGGATAGCCAAGGTGTCTTCGGGATCGGCGGATCCATGCCTGAAGACATTGACGCGAGCATTGATCTGACAGAAAAGCACAACAGCCTGATTCGCGAAATGCACGAGCAGGTCAATCAATTGGATCTGGCCTCGACAAATCAGGAAAAAGGCTTTGAGCATCTGTTGAAACACCTTGTTGACCAAGGAAACCTCTTGGCGCACACACCGGCCATCCGGCCCACAAGGGGACTGGTCACCTCCTCCTTTGGAAGCCGGGTGTCTCCGTTTACCGGGATAAAGGAATTCCATAAAGGATTGGATATCGCAAACCGGCAGGGAACCCCTGTGGTGGCCGCAGCCGATGGCACGGTGACCTTCGCCAATGACAAAGGATTCTGGGGCAAGCTGATCATCATCAATCATGGTCATGGGATGTCCACCCGTTACGCACATCTCAGCAAATTTTTCAAAGAACCGGGAGATTCGGTGAAGAGAGGGGAGATTGTTGGAAAAATCGGATCCACAGGACGAACCACAGGCCCCCATCTCCATTATGAAGTCCGACTGAACGGCACACCGATCAACCCTGAAAAATATATACTGAACTGATTCCTGTACGGCCACTTTCCGGAAAGTTCAGTTTGTAGTTCCGCCTTCAGGCGGTTTCGCACCGCCGAGAGGCGGAACTACAAACTGAATGCCTACAATTTTTTTGTCAGAAACCAAGTTTTGTGAAAAACTTGGTTTTTTTTGTTGGTTTGGTTGAAAATCATACAAAACCAACTTATTTTATTATAATTAAGGAATGAAAGGCATCCTTCATTTATGGGTTTGCATTTTTTTAAGCGAAAAGTTTGTAGTTCCGCCTTTAGGCGGTGCTAAGTACCGGATCATAAGTTTTTGTATATAAGACCTACGAGGTTTTTGAAACCTCGTAGGTCTTTGAAGCCGAACCGGGGATGTCATTTGGTCACAGGTACTAAGAACGAAACTCAAAAACAATGGTTCGGACAGTTTTTGGAACCCGTTGATTTCAAAGGATTTGCTGATTTCGGCTTCAAAAAGTTAAATCCTCTGATCTGTGTACAGGACAAAAAAATGATTTGAGGAAGGAAACCCGGCTTTTTCTTGCAGTCGGCTTGCTTGGGAAAAAGCCGGGTTTCTCGTCCATTCCCGAATTTTTGTCCTGTACACAGTCCTCTGATTTCAACAGGTTACATTTTCTGATCCTTTAATTTTCAAAAACTGTCCGAACTATTGAAAAAGGAATCGTCATATAAGGAATCGTCATATAATGATACTAAATTTTTTGACAAAAATTTTTGGAAGCAAAAATGAACGGGAATTGAAACGACTTCAACCGCTTGTTGAAACCATCAACTCGCTTGAACTTGGGATACAGGCCATGAGCGATGATGAATTGAAAAATCAGACCGCTCTGCTCAGACAGCGGTCTGAAAACGGCGAGTCTCTGGATGAGCTGCTTCCGGAGGCCTTTGCCACGGTCAGGGAGGCGTCAGTCCGCACCCTCGGGATGCGACATTTTGATGTCCAGCTCATCGGCGGGATGGTACTTCACCAAGGGAAAATATCGGAGATGAAGACGGGTGAGGGGAAAACCCTGGTCTCCACCCTCTCTGCCTACCTGAACGCGATCGAAGGCCGGGGGGTTCATATCATCACGGTGAATGATTATCTCGCAAAGCGTGACACCGAATGGATGGGGCAGATTTACAACTTCCTCGGTCTGTCAGTGGGCACCGTCGTGCATGGCTTGGATGATGAGGAGCGGCAGGAGGCATACGCCGCGGATATCACTTATGGCACAAACAACGAGTTCGGTTTTGACTACTTACGGGACAACATGAAATTTGACAGGCGCACCTTGGTTCAGCGCGAGCTCAATTACGCGATCGTGGATGAGGTGGACAGCATCCTGATTGATGAGGCGAGAACTCCCCTGATCATCTCCGGGCCCGCAGAAAAATCAACCGATCTCTATCATCAGGTGAACAAAATCATCCCGCGCCTTGCCCGTGAGAGCGATTACACCATTGATGAAAAGGCCAGGACTGTCACACTGACCGAAGATGGGGTGGCAAAGGCCGAAAAGATCCTCAAGGTGGACAACCTCTATGAGCCGAAATACATCGAGCTGTTGCACCATATCAATCAGGCCCTGAAGGCTCACACCCTTTTCAAGCGTGACGTGGATTACATTGTCAAAAAGGGGGAGGTGATCATCGTTGACGAGTTCACGGGCCGCCTCATGCCCGGACGCCGTTACAGTGAGGGACTGCACCAGGCCCTTGAAGCCAAAGAGGGCGTGAAGATCGAAAATGAAAACCAGACCCTTGCCACCATCACGTTTCAGAATTATTTCAGAATGTACAACAAACTCGCCGGCATGACCGGCACTGCGGATACCGAGGCAGCGGAATTCAAAAAGATTTATGACCTGGATGTGATCATCATTCCCACAAACCGACCCATGAGCCGGACCGATCACCCAGATGTGATCTATAAGAGCAGGGATGAGAAATTCGAGGCGGTTCTGAACGAAATCACGGAACTATACAGAAAAAGCCAGCCCGTGCTGGTGGGGACCATCTCCGTTGACATTTCAGAGGATCTGAGCGGAAAACTGAAAAGGAGAGCCATTCCCCATTCGGTGCTGAACGCCAAGCACCATGAAAGAGAGGCGGAGATCATCTCCATGGCCGGCCGGAAGGGTGCAGTGACCATTTCCACCAACATGGCCGGACGTGGAACCGACATCGTGCTGGGCGGCAATTGGGAGGCCGAACTGGCCGAACTGGAGAACCCGAATCCCGCACAAATTGAAGAGATCAAGGTGCGATGGGAAAAGGAGCATAATGAGGTGGTGGACGTCGGGGGGCTGCATATCATCGGAACCGAGCGCCATGAATCCCGGCGAATTGACAACCAGCTCCGGGGCCGTTCTGGCAGGCAGGGGGATCCCGGCTCCTCGCGGTTCTATCTGGCCTTGGAGGATGACCTTCTCCGGATATTCGGGGGAGACCGCATCACCAACGCGATGGAGTGGATCGGGATGGAAGAGGGGGAGCCGCTGGAGCACAACTGGATCAGCAGAGCGATCGAGAACGCCCAGGCAAAAGTCGAGGGACGCAACTTTGACATCCGGAAGCACCTCCTTGAATATGATGATGTGATGAACCAGCAACGGGAGGTGATCTATCAGCAACGCCGAGAGGCGTTGAGCGGGGGAAGCCTGAGGGAGTCGGTGGAGGAGATGATCACGGAAAAGGCTGAAGAGATCTCGGAGATGTTTGCCGATGAGACCCTTCTCGCGGAGGAATGGGACCTGAAAGGGATCAGGGACGCGGTTTACAAGCAGTTCAAGTTCCGATTGAAGATTGACAAAGACACATTGGATGGATTAAACAGGGAGGGTCTGGATCAACTGATCACCGATGAGGCGAATGCGGTTTACAATGAAAGAGAGGCGGTTGCCGGGGCAGACAGGCTGAGGGAAATGGAGCGGATCGCCATGCTCCAGACCGTTGACAGCCTCTGGAAGGACCACCTCCTCAGCATGGATCATCTGAAGGAGGGGATCAATCTTCGGGGGTATGCCCAACAGAATCCTCTGATCGTTTACAAAAAAGAGGGGTTCGAGATGTTTCAGCATATGATTGGCCGGGTCAAGGAGGAGACCTTGGAGATACTTTTCAAAGTCGAGCTTTCCGAACCTGAGCAATATGCATTCAGCATGCCCAAGGAGGAGAATCTCGTCTATTCCAAAGATCTCGGCGACAGAAAGAAGGAGCCAGTCAAACGGGACAAGAAGATCGGAAGAAACGACCCCTGCCCCTGCGGGAGCGGCAAGAAATACAAGAAATGTTGCTTGGCGTGATATGTGACCGTAAACTTGAACTTGAACTTGAACATAAACTTGACCGTAAACTTGAACTTGACCGTAAACTTGAACTTCAGTTCACATTCAAGGATACGTTCAAGGGCCGGCGTTTAGGTTCACGTTCAGGGCACACGTTCACGTTGAAGTTTAAGGACAAGGACATGTGTGACCTGATTCTGAGGGGGATTGCGACAGCACAGAACTTTTGGAAATGGAAACTGAACAACCAAACAGATTCGATGGAATGACTGAGAAGGTGTTTGAAAACTCCCTGCCCCTATCTGTACTGGTTTCGGGCAGGGGCACAGGACACGGGCACGGGCAAGGGGCACGGGCAGGCAGGTGTTTTCAAACACCTTCTACAGCTTTTCGGAGGATATGACATGACAATATTTGATCCTGGTGTGGAAGAAGAGGTCATTTCCGATACAGAGGAGGAGATCGAAGAGCCTCCCATGTACCAAGTGTTGCTCCACAATGACGATTACACGACCATGGAGTTCGTCGTATATGTACTGATGCGTGTATTCAACAGATCGACAGAGACAGCGGTGCAGATCATGCTGAATGTCCATGAACAGGGGATCGGCGTCTGCGGCGTTTACACATATGAGGTGGCTGAAACGAAAATCGCCACCGTTCACACGTTGGCCAAGGAAAACGGTTTTCCGCTACGCTGTACGATGGAGGAAGATAGACCATGATTAGCAAAGAACTGAGCGCGACTCTCGGCCTTGCGGTCAGAGAGGCGAAAAAGAGGCGTCACGGGTATGTCTGTGTCGAACACATCCTGTTCGCGGCCCTTCAGGATCCTGAGGGGATTGACATCATTGAAAAATGCGGGGGGAATGTCAAGCGGCTGACACACGCGCTGAACCGTTTTTTCGGCGAGCGGATGGAGAGCATTCCCGATGGGCATGACTATGTGTTTCAGCAGACCAACGGTTTCCAGAGAGTGATCCAGCGGGCGGTGAACCATGCACGTTCTTCTGAAAAGCAGGCGGTGGATGTGGGGGACATCCTCGCCTCCATGTTTGAGGAGAAGGAGTGTTACGCGACCTATTTTCTGAGCCAGGAGGGGATCTCCCGGCTGGATGTCCTGAACTACATCTCCCACCACATTCCAAAAGAAGGCTTTGAAGGGAAATCGGAGAAGGCCGGGCAGGAAAAGAAAAAGAAGAAGGTGAACCCGTTGAAGGTCTTCACCATTGATCTGATCGAGATGGCTGAAAAAGGGAAGCTGGATCCCCTGATCGGCAGGCAGATGGAACTGGAGCGCACCCTCCAAGTGCTCTGCCGGCGGCGCAAGAACAATCCGATCTTTGTGGGAGAGCCGGGGGTGGGAAAGACCGCCATGGCCGAAGGGCTGGCCCAGATGATACAGGGCGGAACCGTGCCTGACCTGCTGAAGGAGGTGCGCATCTTCTCCCTGGATCTCGGCGCGTTGCTGGCCGGCACCAAGTTTCGGGGGGATTTCGAACAGCGTCTCAAGGCGGTGATCGCGGCGTTGAAAAAGAAGGCGAAGGCGATCCTCTTCATTGACGAGATCCACACGATTGTTGGCGCGGGGGCCACCAGCAACGGGTCCATGGACGCGTCGAACATCATGAAGCCCTTCCTCTCCACAGGCGAGCTCCGCTGTATCGGTTCGACCACATACGAGGAGTATCAGAATCATTTTGAGAAGGACCGGGCCCTCTCCCGCCGGTTTGAGAAGATCGAGATCCCGGAACCGTCAGTCTCGGAGACCGTCAAGATTCTCAAAGGGCTGAAATCCTGTTATGAGGAGCATCACGGCATCATTTACACCGAACCCTCGCTCAAGTCCGCGGCCGAACTCTCCGCCAAATACATCAATGACCGGTACCTCCCGGACAAAGCCATTGATGTGATTGACGAGACCGGCGCGTTTCTCCGGCTCAAAGGGGTTCCCCGCCGAAAAAGGGTTCACCCTTCTGACATCGAGAAGATCGTGGCGAAAATGGCGAAAATCCCCCCTGTCAGCGTCTCCACATCTGACAAAAGCAGGCTGGAGACGCTTGCCGAAAGTCTTCAGGAGGTGGTTTTCGGACAGAATGACGCGGTATTCTCCCTTGTCACCTCCATCAAGCGGTCCCGGGCCGGCTTGGGAACTCCGGAGCGGCCGGTCGGATCGTTTCTCTTCACCGGTCCCACCGGTGTGGGGAAGACAGAGGTGGCCCGTCAGATCGCATCGCATCTCGGAATCGAATTTTTGCGATTCGACATGAGCGAGTACATGGAGAAGCACACGGTGGCCCGACTGATCGGCGCGCCCCCCGGATACATCGGCTTTGAGCAGGGAGGGCTCCTGACCGACGGGATCCGGAAACACCCGCATAGCGTGGTCCTGTTCGACGAGATCGAGAAGGCGCATCCGGATCTGTTCAACATTCTGCTCCAAGTGCTTGATTACGCCACCCTGACGGACAACAACGGGAAAAAGGCGGACTTCAGAAATGTCATCATCATCATGACCTCAAATGCCGGGGCAAGAGAGACGAGCGCGAATTCCATCGGCTTCAGCAAGTCTGATGAATATGACATCGGAAAGGGAAAAAAGGCGATTGAATCCTTTTTCAGCCCTGAATTCAGAAACCGCCTCGACGCGATGGTCACCTTCAACTCCCTCACTGTGGAGATCATGGAGAAGGTGGTGGACAAATTCATCAAAGAGCTGAACGGGCAACTGGCCGCCAAAAAGGTCGGCATGACCCTTTCATCCGAGGCAAGGCGATGGCTGGCCAAGAAAGGGCATGACCCCAAGTACGGCGCGAGACCCCTCTCCAGGCTGATCCAAGTGGAGATCAAGGACAAACTCTCGGACGAGATCCTGTTCGGCCGTCTGGAAAAAGGCGGGAAAGTGCATGTGGATATGGAGAATGACACGCTCACCTTTGCGATTGATGCTTGATGTTGGATGCTGGATGCTGGATGTTTGATGCTGGATGTTTGAAACTTGGTGTCGTTACATGGGAGAGAGCCATGTTCAGGCCAAAGAATCGCTCAATTTGGGTGACACCCAAGTCGGGCGATCTTCATCAGGGATGACTGGGGTCCGACATACAGGGCCTTGCCTGTCTCATGGGTCTCACCTGGGGTGATGAAAACCTTGCCGATGTTCCCAAAAGCTGATCCCAGTTTTGTTCCCCCGCATTTTGCAACCGGCTGATTTTCAAAGCAAAAAAATGGGGGGAACAAAGACGGGATCACAATCGGCAACTCTGTCTGTGACATTTTCATCAGCCCAGGTCTCACCCATTGGGTGAATACCCGAAAATCGCCGAGTCCGTGACACTCTGTGATGAGAATCCTGTTCACCCCAAAAATCGCCCAGTTTGGGTGACAAAAACCCATGAGAGTGAACGGCGTAAAATAATCGGCAAATTTCTTGAAAGCGGAACAATTGGCTGATTATAACGGATTTAGGGGAGCCTCCAACCCGCGGCCTGTCTGTCTGAGCGAAACCAAGAGCGAGTTTCTGGCCAACATGAGCCATGAGATCCGAACGCCCATGAACTCAATTCTGGGATTCGCGGATATTTTGGAAGAAAAAATCCGCGATGAGCAGCACAGGCATTATTTGTCGCTGATCCGGGCAGGCGGGACGGCCGGCGGGCCGCTGATCTGGCAAGGGACCGTCATCCGGATCTGATTCTGATGGACATGAAAATGCCGGTCACGGACGGCCGCGAAGCCACGAAAATCATCAGGGCCGGAGACGACACAAAGGACATCCCGATCATCGCGGTGACCGCGGAGGCGATGAGGGATGCCGAGGAGGAGATCAGCACCCTATGCGACGGATACCTGAGAAAGCCCGTGAAAAAAGCAGAACTGATTGCCGAACTGGCACGATTTCTGAAGCATTCCGCGGGAGAATCGGTTCCCGGGGATACTGAGCAGACGCAATTGGAAGAATCCGCTCCACACACACCCGATCCCGAAACCCTGAAAAGGCTCCCGGAGCTGATTCGGATACTTGAAACCGAGTTCATGCCCGGTGGGAGGAAATCAGCGACATGCTGATCATGGACGACGCGAGGCAGTTTGCCGAGGATCTGGACCATGCCGGCCGTGAATACGATCTTCGGCTGATAAGAGCAGACCTACGAGGTTTTGAAAACCTCGTAGGTCTTTAAACGTCTTTAAACGAAGAAAAGGAGGAACGAAATGATTAAAACAACAATCTGTATTCTGGCTTTTTTTGTTTTGGCGTCGCCTGTTGCCGCGTTGGACGGAAATCAGGGAAAGATCGCGCTGGTCATGAAAGCGCTTACCAATTCGTTTTTTCTGAAAATGAAATCCGGGGCTGAGGAATATGCCGGGAAACACCATATTCATCTGGAAGTATTCGGCGTGGAAAGGGAAACCGAAATTGATCGGCAGATCAGTATGGTCGAGGACCTGATATCAAGGGATTACCGGGCCATCGTGATCGCCCCTGCTGATTCAAAAAAACTGATTCCGGTGTGTAAAAAGGCGATGGAAAAGGGGATTACAGTGATAAACATTGATAATCCTTTTCATAAAGAGACGTTGAAAGCGAATCAGATTACGATTCCTTTTGTCGGATCGGATAACCGGACCGGTGCTTCCATGGTCGCTGAATATATCAGACGGAAATTGAACGGCAAAGGACGCGCCATAATCATTGAAGGAATTCGAGGCATCGAAAACGCCGAGTTGAGGAAAAACGGCTTTGTCGAGACCTGACGAACGGCGCACAAATCGAAATTCTTGCCATCGAGAGCGCAAACTGGCACAGGGATGAGGCATTCTCGGTCATGGTCTCCCTGTTGCTGAAACATGAAAAAGTGGATGCTGTATTGTGTGCCAACGACAACATGGCACTTGGCGTGATTCAGGCCCTGGATATGTCCGGCATAACCGATCAGGTATGGATCGGGGCCTACGACAATATCAAAGAGGCGCGAAACGAGATGCGTAACAAACGCATGCACGCGACCATCGAACAACACCCGGAACTCATGGGGCAATACGGCGTGGAATTGGCCGCGCGGGTCATGAACGGAGGATCCGTTCCCGATTATACGCCGATACACCTGGACCTGATCACGTTCGAGGGGTTTGACAAGAAAATCGGGCTTTCCGTATCCGATCTCGGAAATCCTTTCTTCACCCAATTACACAGAGGCGCCCGGAAAGCCGCTGACCTGTTCGGGGTACAGCTTTCAGTCTCTGACGCTCATAATGACGAGGCCGAACAGTTGGTTGGCATACAACAATTCATCCAAGTGAAAGTTGATGTGATCGTCGTCAATCCGACCAACACAGTTGCCATTTCTCCGGCAATAGAGATCACGAACGCCGCCGAAATAAAAGTCATCACCGTTGATCGCAAATCTTCGAGACATGATATCGTCATTTCCCATATCGCCTCGGATAATGCCGCCGGAGGGCGAATGGCCGGAGAATTCATCGCTGGAAAGCTTGATGGAAAGGGAAGGATATTGGAGGTCGAGGGCATCCCGGGAACCTCTGCCGCCCATGACCGCGGCCAAGGATTTAATGAGGCCATCCGGCGATATCCGGATATCAAAATAACAGAAAGGGTGGTTGCTTGTTTTGACCGGAACAAAGCCAGGAATGTTGTCAGCCGGCTCTTAAAATCAGGAAGCTCTTTTGATGCCGTGTTTGCCCATAACGATATGATGATTTTGGGTGTTATGGATGCATTCAAAGCCGCCGGCATCCGCACCCCTCGTGTTGTCGTGGGTTTTGACGCCACGTCGGAAGCACTGATGGCCATAAAGGAGGGACGCCTTACGGCCACCATTGCCCAGAAGCCGGAAACCATGGGATGGATGGCAATTCAAAGCGCGGTCAGGCTTTTAAGAGGAGAAAAACTGGATAAAGAAATTCCGGTTGAACTGGAGTTGGTTTCCGGAGATTGAGAAAAACAAGTCGGGCTTAATCTTGATCTTCTTAATCTTAATCTTAATCTTGATCTTGATCTTAATCTTGATCTCAATCTTAATTTTACATCTTGCACACGACTATCCCACGGATTAAGATCAAGATTAAGATCAAGATTAAGATTAAGAGCGAGAGCGAGGGGGGGATAAATAGTTATGTTCTTAAAAACCATCAAGGCCAGATTCTATCTTATTACAGGATTCCTGATAGCACTGGCATGTATCGAATACTTTGAAATCACCGCGTTCATCGGCAATTTTAGGAAAAGTTCAGAGACGGCCCGGACGGCGACGGCGCTGGACAAGGATATCCAGAGCCTGGAAAAGAGCTTTTGGAAACTCAGGTTCTGGGAAAAAACCATGTCCACAGAAAGTCATCCTGATGCGGAAAAACAATTCGGAAAGGCCACTGAGAATTTAAAAAAGAAGCTGTCCGATTTCGATCCGGATATTTTCTCCGGCCGGTTTTCAGGTAAAACGGTTCAAATCAATAACCTCATTGCCGAATATCATAGTGCATTCGATCAGCTCATTCAGCTTAAAACCGATCAGAGCGTTAATCTCACGCAAATTCATTCGGATTATCGGGTACTGACTTCCACCATCCTGGCGAATGATGAAACGGGTTTTATCAAACCGCTTTATAATCTGAACCGGTTTATGGAATCCTATCTGCAAAAAAGGAGAGATTCCGCGTACCGGGCATTTGAAATCGTTTTCACCTTACTGAGGAAAAACCTTTCCAAATCCGGGATGATGGATGAACGTATTCAATCTTATGCCGTGAATCTGGAGCGTTTCATGGAGACCGATTTCACGCTGGAGAAAAAAATCCGTAAAATTAATGACAGGTTTGACGTGATAAGCATCGATCTTACGAATCTTTTTGCGGACATGGCTCAGACAGCGAAAGAATTCTCCGCCAAAGCCACATCGGCGCAGGAGAACCTGTATGAGACCTTGCAGCATCGGTTCCTATGGGTTTCAGGAATCGTTTTCGGCTCACTCCTGACGATCATCGGTTTAATCGCGGGAACGATCATCAGGCCAATCAGAAGGTTGTCCCAAATCGTGATTCGAATCAAAAGTGGCGAACGTAACGTACGTTTTACATCAAGAATCGGAGACGAGATCGCCGAATTGGGATTTGCTTTCAACGAAATGCTGGACATCATAAAGTTTCATCGGGACAATCTCGAGGAGTTGATAGAAAAACGCACTGCGGAATTGAACGAAACCCTTGTTCAATTGAAAAACGCCAAGGAAAAATCCGAGATGGCAAACCGTGCCAAGAGCGAGTTTCTGGCCAACATGAGCCATGAAATCCGAACGCCCATGAACTCGATCATGGGATTCGCGGATATTTTGGAAGAAAAAATCCGCGATGAGCAACACAGGCATTATTTGTCGCTGATCCGGGCAGGCGGGAGATCGCTTCTGACTCTGATCAACGATATCCTCGATCTTTCCAAAATCGAGGCGGGAAAGATGAAACTCGAATATGAGGCAGTCAACCCGATTTTCGTTTTCAGGGAGATCGCGGGCGTGTTCTCACAAAAAATTGAGGAGAAAGGTCTGAAGTTTTTCCTGGAAACCGATTCAGACCTGCCGGAATACCTGCTGTTGGACGAGGT
The DNA here is from genome assembly GCA_029940115.1 of Desulfobacterales bacterium. Lineage (GTDB taxonomy): Bacteria > Desulfobacterota > Desulfobacteria > Desulfobacterales > 4be13 > JAOZRQ01. The sequence goes on along the minus strand of JAOZRQ010000079.1, from coordinate 5,041 downwards.
CCGTCTCCGGCAGATCCTTCTGAATCTGGTCGGCAACGCGGTCAAGTTCACCGAATCCGGGTCCGTCGGAATATCCGTTCAGGTGCTTGTGCATGAGGAAACTCCCGACACGGTCGATTTCATCTTTTCGGTCCGGGACACCGGCATCGGGATTCCGGAAGAACAGAGGAAAACCGTATTCAAAGCATTTGAGCAGCAGAGCGGACAGGATCACGCAACTTACGGCGGCACGGGGCTGGGACTCGCCATTACCAGGCGGCTTGCGGAGATGATGGGAGGAAACATCCGTGTTTCAGGGGAAAAGGGCGGGGGGAGCGTCTTCACCGTCACGCTCCGGAATGTCCGGAAAGTGAAAGGTTCCGATGTCCCGGAAAAGAAAAACGGCATATCCGCCGACTCCGTTATTTTCGACAAGGCCGTCATCCTGATCGCGGATGACATCACGGAAAACCGCATGCTTCTGCTCGGCTACTTGGAGGATTGCGGGTTTGAGTTCATCGAGGCGGAAGACGGCCAGCGGGCCGCTGATCTGGCAAGGGACCGTCATCCGGATCTGATCCTGATGGACATGAAAATGCCGGTCACGGACGGCCGCGAAGCCACGAAAATCATCAGGGCCGGACATGAAACAAAGGACATCCCGATCATCGCGGTGACGGCGTCGGCAATGAAGGAGGACGAGGAGGAGATCAGCGCCCTATGCGACGGATACCTGAGAAAGCCCGTGAAAAAAGCCGAACTGATTGCCGAACTGGCACGATTTCTGAAGCATTCCGCTGAGGAACCGGTTCCCGGGGATACTGAGCAGGCGCAATCAGAAGAAGAAAGTGAATCCGCTCCGCACACACCCGATCCCGAAACGCTGGAAAGGCTGCCGGAGCTGATTCGGATACTTGAAACCGAGTTCATGCCCCGGTGGGAGGAAATCAGCGACATGCTGATCATGGACGACGCGAGGCAGTTTGCCGAGGATCTGGACCATGCCGGCCGTGAATACGATCTTCGGCTGATAACGGATTTTTGTTGCAATTTGCAAAAAAATGTTGAAAGCTACGATGTTGTCGGAGTGAAAAAACGGCTGGCTGAATTTCCGGGGATTGTCGAACAGACCTACGAGGTTTTGAAAACCTCGTAGGTCTGAGATTAGTAGGTCTAAGATTAACGAGGAGGAAGCGATGCCCAATGAAAAGGAAGCCGGACCTGATCTTGCTGGACATCATGATGCCGGAGATGGACGGCTTCGAGGTGTGTGAGAAATTGAAGGCGGCATCTGAAACGAGGGAGATACCGGTCATCTTTCTGAGCGCGAAAACCGAAACCGAGGACATTGTCAGGGGATTCGAGGCCGGCGCGGTGGACTATGTGACAAAGCCCTTCCGCAAGCAGGAGCTCCTGGCAAGGGTCAGGACGCATCTGAGGCTCAAGCACTCCGAGGATGCGTTGCGCCGGGCGATTCATGAGAACCGGCAGTTGCTTCATGATTATAAAATCGCAAAAGAGGCCGCCGAGAAAGCCAGTAAGGCGAAAAGCAGTTTCCTGGCAAGCATGAGTCACGAGATCCGGACCCCGATGAATGCGATCATGGGCATGACGGACCTGACGCTTCTGAGCGACATCGACACCGAACACAGGGAAAATCTCCAGACCGTCAAGGACGCAGCCTGTCATTTGCTGGATATCATCAATGACATACTCGACCTTTCAAAGATCGAAGCCGGAAAGATCGAACTGGAGCATATTGATTTCGATCTTTATGGTCTTCTCCGGTCAGTTGTTCGCACACTTTCAGTTCAGGCGGATAAGAGAGGACTCTTTCTGAATTCGGAGCGGGCCGATGATCTGCCGCAATATGTCAAGGGTGATCCGGTGAGGCTGAGGCAGATACTGGTCAACCTGCTGGGCAACGCATTCAAGTTCACGGAACAGGGCGGAATCACACTCAGGGCAACCGGGGTGAATGTGTCCGACGCCTCCGAATCCCCGGAAATCCGAATTCTTTTCTCAGTCACCGACACGGGAATCGGCATCCCGAAGGAGAGGCTCGGCATGATTTTCGACAACTTCAGCCAGGCCAGCGGCTCAACCACGAGAAAATACGGCGGAACCGGACTGGGGCTCTCGATCTGCCGACAACTGGCGGAGCTCATGGGCGGCCGGATCCGGGTCGGGAGCGAGCTTGGCAGGGGCAGCACTTTCTCATTCGAAGCATTGTTCCATCCGGGAGACAAAGAGAAGGTGCAAGCCGGCCAATGGGAGGAAAAACGAACGATGACGGCGAATCATGCCGGACATCCTCTGAAAGTTCTTTTGGCCGAGGACAACGAGGTTAACGCGATGATCGCCACCAGTTTTTTTGAGAAACTGGGTCATGCCGTTGTCCATGCCTCTGATGGCAGGGAGGTTCTGGCATCCGTTTCCGGCGAACCTTTTGATCTTGTCTTCATGGACGTGGAGATGCCCGAAATGGACGGACTGGAGGCTGCGCGCAGGATACGAGACGGTGAGACGGGCGAGGAGAATCGCCGCATACCCATAATTGCCATGACTGCCCATGTCCTGACCGAGTTCAGGGAAAAATGCGAGGCCGCGGGCATGAACGACTTTGTGGCCAAACCCGTGGATTTCCATGAAATAAGCGCGGTTATCGAAAGGAATCTTGCAGGCCGCGCTGTGGCTCCTGCTCCCGGCTTGTCCGACGCGGAACCGGAGACCGGCGGACGGGCACTTTTGAATCGGAAAGAATTGCTGCGCCGGATAGGCGGGGATGAAGATCTTCTCCGGCACCTGTTTGCTCTTTTCATGAAAGACAACCGGGAAGTTATGGAGGCTCTTCGGCAGGCAATAGCAGGCAACAGGAAAAAGGATATCGTTCTTCATGCCCATTCCATCAAAGGCGTGTGCGGCAATTTGGGGGCTGAGTCATGCGAAGACATAGCCCGACATTTGGAAGATATTGCGAGAGAGGAAAAGCTGGACCAGGCGGAACCGCTGTTTATGAAGCTTGAGCAGGAAGTGGCCAAATTTATGGAACTGATCGGACAATGAAGGGGGAGTTTCAAGTATTTTAAGCGAGACTCAAATTATAACGCTGATTCTGTCTTTCTGACTCCGATGCGTTTGTCGCCTTGCTGATCCTGCGGCGAAGCTTTGACCCCCGTGTGCAGCCCTAGTGCCTGACCAAATTAATTCTGACAGGTGAATTTTCCCGGAATCCCCTGTCTGACAAGGCTTTTCCGGATCCTGAACTTGTCAAAACTTTTTTGGTCAGGCACTAGGGAGAGCAGGCAGACTTCGATGAACATGATCCTTCCTCCCATTCATTGTTTCTGGTTCTGACGGATTTTGTGGTTTCAGGTGGCTCTTTGAACGCAGAGGATCGCAGAGGTTCGGAAATTCCCCTTCCTCCCAGCTGGAAGGACGGGGAGCCTCGGACGGGACTCCGCGTTCCTCCGCGTTCTCCGCGCCCGGATACATCGGCTTTGAGCAGGGCTCCTGACCCAGCGCCCAGAACCCCTCAATTCGCCCAGCCCAGGACAATGGGGCTTCTGATCTTCCCGTAGTGATGACAGCTTGTGCAGTATTTTCCGTTTATTCTTCGGATGGTGGGGCAGCAATAGGGTCCGGTTTTGTTCAATGCCTGACATATCTTTGCATCGGTCTCCTCATAAGTGTATGCGGGATATGGCATGGAGAGATGATGTGATATTCGTTCTCCGCTTTCACATCTGGCTGAGATGGTGAGCAGGATGTACCAATCCGGCTCTGGCAATGTTTCCGCGTCATCTCTGCAATGGGCGATGAACGCGCATCGCTCCGCGATCTGATCGAAATCAGATATCGGAAAGGCTCGGATATCAGCATGCTGATGTGTGTATCTGAAGGCATCCGAAGATTTCGTCCTAGGAGATTCCTTCAGGTTCCACTCCCTTATCAGATTGTCCAGAACCGATTCACCGATCCTCTCGACATCCGCCACCACGCGCCATTGATCCCCGCAAGGTTTGGTGAATCCAGATTCACGGTTCAGGAACAGGGTATGGTTTGCCCTTGTGGCCCTTCCCTGAAAAGGCAGGGCGATCAGGTTGCCCAAGCCTTTTCCGGAGAGTCTGTCCTGATTCGGAAACAGGCGGTCAAAGCTTGCCAGTTCCATATCATCCCCCACCGCCTCGGCTTCCTTTAGTAGGCCAAAGCCGACTAGGCGGGCCTTCCACGCGGGCACAGGTCCGTCAAAAAAGACAAATGCATGATACCCCCTTCCCGATTTTGAACGTAACACATGACAGGGGACATCCTGCACCTGACAGGTCTCATGAAAGGCCAAGACATCCTCAAGCGGGGGGCGTTCTCCCTTGTGGTTGTCAAAATCAGCCGCCATGAAATGACAGGTATGATCCGGGAGCAGGGGATAGACACCCAAGATGTGTTTCCCTCTGAAATGATCATGGAGAAGCGGATCCGACAAGGGGACATACGCCCTGTTTGTGCAGGCATGGCAGGCGTTTCTTATCTTTCCCTTCCCGCATTCAGGCGTTTTCCACTCGTTTTTGCACAAGGGGGAGTAGCCGCTCCGGCCGGTTTTGTATGAGGTCCAGTATCTCGGAACGATATCCTGCCGGCCCCTGAAAATTTTCCGGAAGCTTCTGATTTCATCATCAGTCGTCATGGCATCTGTCTTCAGCAATGGATTCCGGGAAATGCCGGTTCCGTCATCTGCCCGGAATGACAGATTTTTGGAACAGCATTCTCGGGAGCTCCAAAAGTTTGATGACAAAGAAACCCGGTTTCAGCCTTCAGGGATTGGGCGATCAGGTTTCCATGCCTGTCCCCGACATCCTTTCCCCGACAAAAGACGTCGGGGACAAGTATCGGGGAACGCGGCAACATGTCAGAAACCAGGTTTCTTTGCTCTTTGCCTGTTATTACGACCTTGAGAAAGAAGATTCCAAAAAAAAATGGGGCATCCTTCATTTTGCCTGAAAAATGGTTTGCACTTCCCAAATGAGCGAGAAGTTTGTGGTTCCGCCTTCAGGCGGTGTCACAC
>JAOZRQ010000527.1 GCA_029940115.1 Desulfobacterales bacterium | reverse complement strand
CAATCCGTTCGTGATAGTTGATGACGTTGCCGGCAATCGGCTCGCCAGTATCCGAGGTGACCTTTCCAGATATGCCACAGATTTCATTCAACGAAATATCAATCCCCGACGTGGTTTGCCCAGAGGTGACAGTCACCGCCCCGGCCTTTGTGCAGTCGGCTGTCCCCTCTCCCCCATCCCACCATAGATCTTTATAAACTGGCACAGGTGAGGTGTCGGTTTGAATATAATAATCGCCCACGGGGAGTCCCTCAATGACATAATTGCCCTGAGCATCCGTCTGGGCTCCGTTTTCCCAGTCACCACACAGGGGAGACATCGCGTCCACATATATGCCTAGGATGCCCTGTCCATTGCTTTTTTGGGTTATCTTTCCTGATATGGCCCCTTCCTGTGCGTTTGCTGACAAGGGACTTCCAAAAATAAGCCCATTGGCCAACAAGACCATGACAATGGCAAGAACAACATATCTATTTTCATTCTTTCTCATCTTCGCATTCCTCCTTAGATTAAAAATAGGTTTTCATAATCAATTCGCGTCTGTTCATCTTTCATGCAACGCCCGTACAATGTCTCTTGCGATCGGCCTTGAATTTTCAAGCTCCAATTGTCTCTTCAGGGTTTCAATCACCTCGGGAGTTCTGTGTTTCCCCAGAAACTGTATCATTTTTCGTCTCAAAGAGACCTCTGGCTCCACGGGAAGGTGCTTTCTCATATGTTCAACCACCTCACTCCCTCCCCTCCGGACTAATGCACCAATGGCCGCATGGCGAACCATCGTCTCCTTATCCCCCTCCAAGATGCCCGTCAGAAGTTCCAACGTGTGTTCATCTGAGAAGCTTTGGAGGGATTGAACAGCCGATGTTCGCTCCGCCACGGAATCGGATGACAGGTAAGGTTCGATCACCGATACGATTTCAGGGCTGGCGGAATTCCCCAATGCTTTCAAACAGGCCACTCGTTGCCTTGCATTTTCTGAGTTCTGCAAATAAGAGATGATCTGGTCATTGATGGCTTGAGATTCAGCAGGATTTCCCCCTTCAGAAAGCTTTCGGCTTAGAATCCCCAGTGAAAGCAACGCGGTGTCTCTCATCTCTATATCTTCATCTTTTTTCCCACTATCAACGAGATTGAACAGGCTTGCGATGATCTCTTTCCCAGGATTTGCAAGCCCTCCTGTCGCAACAATCGCTTTCAGACGGATATCTGCCACTTGGTCGTCATCCTCAAAGATGCTTTTGATCGCTATTTGAGCCTGTGAATGGCCGGCCAGTTCCAGACCAAGAATGATCATTCCGGCACTGTTTCCCGTCACATTCAGCTCCTTTAAGAGATCAGGAACAAATGTCGCCTCCTCTGGATAAAGTTCAAGAAAACACTTGAGTTTATGAACCCACCCCCCCAAATCAGACTGACTCATTCCAGAATCAACCCCTCGTTTTATCTCCGTCATAATTTGGGAAAGCGAAAGATCTCCCAGCTGTTCCGCCAGTGTCTGGACACGCATCCGCTCCCAAACCCCGGCAATTCTGTTGCCATGTTTTGTTTCAGATGCGGTCAACGATTTTAAGATATCTTTTAAAGGTCGACGTTCCTCCCAGATTGCAAGATTGGAATCCGGTTGAAAATAGCGGAGTTTCAGTTTTATCCGACTTTTCGACTCGGACCAGACAGCCGTTCCCAATCGAATCTGAAGGGTTTCACTTCCATAAAAAGTCTTCAACCAACAGGTGTCAGGGGCTGTTGTGCCTTTAAATTTGGATTCAACGACATGTCCTGTCAGTTTCAATTCTTTTGAACCCGCCTCCTTTCCGGCATCCCGAATGGACAAACACTGCACATTTTTTTTGTGGAATACGTCACACTCATCATCATAAACAATATACTCAGATCTAAACACGCCGGTGGCGTGTGTCTCATCTTCATGCCATTTCAGTTTTCCATCAATCCATTCATCTGGATGTCCCTCCAACGGCAAATCCGCTTGGGCAATCTTTATGATTTCTGACAAAGATATCTTATCTTTTTCATCAAGCTGTTCCGGAAAATAGAAAAGAAGCGGGATCCCCTCACTACCGAAAGCCGTAACAAAAAAGGTTCCATATAATCTTTCGAGTTCAGGAATACGCTTCCCTTCAGAAACATGTTCCTCGTAAATGCTGACTCGAACCGGATCAAGCTGAAACCCGACATATACGGCTTCCCGTTCATCATCCAAGACCTCCTTGAGCGGATCAAGTTGGAATCCCACATATAAAAGCTCTTTTTCTCCCTCCAATAATTCATCGGACCGGTCAAAAATACGAAAATTGAGAATTCCTTTTATGTTGATCCTGACATTCCGTTTTTCTCCAGACGAACTCGCTCCTCTGGAGATAGCTGAAGAATCAAGCGTCATGTGGGTTTCCAGTTCGTAATCATACATCTGGCGAGTGCCAATTTTCCACAACAAGGGTCTGGGACAAGCTTTTTCACCTCCCTCATTCACAGCCATAAGTTGGTCAGAAATATCGGTTCTCTGTGATGAGGGGCCGGATGGCGGAGCCTGCACTCCCATGTATGCAATCAGCAATACAAAGAGGGGCAACATGATAAGACTGATTCGGATGGGCCACTTTGATGGGAATTTTGATGTGTCAGGCTGATCTGATTTCATGCGTTTTGGCTCCACTCCTTTGCTTTCAAAAGGTACTCCCTTTCAAACACCTCCTCCCACGACAACTCAGTGACAGAGGATGGACGATTCATCTCTCCTTCGGCGTCTCGCGTGGCGGATCGGAAGCATTTGTCCCACATCCCTTTGATGACCGAGTCCGTCAGGCTCGGGGTCTCATCTTGGATGTCCTCGATCTCCTCCCTTGCGTTGCAAATCGTGGAGACCCAACTTCGTGAGCGCCTCTCCGGCTGGGCCTCCCATTTGATGACATGCGCCATCAGCCGGATGAGCTGGCTTTTCAATGCCCGTTTCTCTGATCGTCCCAATGCGTCAATCAGCTCCCTGATGCCGGCCAGCGAATCCTCCGTGTTGCCTCTCAGCAATTCTCTCTCCACCGCCACGGCAGTCTGATAATGTGATGTTGCGGATAGTCGTTGCCATTCCATAATACATCCTGTCCGTGCCCGACGCTTGGTTTTCAACAGCACGGAGGAGCGGACACGGCTCTATCATAAATATAAAGGTTCCAGTGAGACAATTAAGTACCCGGGCAAACATTTTTCAGTGTTTCAGAATCTTAAGCGTCCGATCTTTCAGGAAAACGCTCCCTGAAAACATGTGCCCGGGTACTTTATTTCCCGTTCATGGATGTTAAAGCCCAACCGTCGTGGAGGCATTGGAGTTCATTAATGTCCACGATTTTTTCCAACCTTTCCAATCCACCATCACAAACCACTTTTCCCCTTCTTCTGTGCAGGGATACGGAACACTCCAACATCCCCACGCACATACCGTTTTGTAGCATGTGCTCGGCTTCCGATATCCAGCGTAAGGTCCGAATTTTCCCTTTGGCCCCTCCAAAACATTCCATACTTTGATATTCAAGTTTCCCCATAAATCAAGTCCGCCATTCCTCAATTCCATGGAGCATTTCACCCGCGACCAAAGCTGATCCTTAATAAGAGGCGTAAGGTCTCCTTTAACCCCTCCCCAAGCGAACCCCAAGTCGATCTCGACACTTCCGGAAACTCCCACATCGACGAACGGACCAATCTTTGCATAAAGATCTTGGTTGACTCCGTACTCCCACTCCACGCCCAACGTACCGGTGGCACAGGCGGTGAACTTCACCGGAACGATAAGAATGCAGACGGTCTTTGAGGCGCACACTTGCTTTGAAAAGCTTTTTTTGTCGCTCCCTGAGTATGCACCGCTTTCGTCAAGAGAGAAAATGCTGCCTCCCAAAAAACGAATATCCATGTTGGCATAGGCGCCGGCCATATTATGAGGCGCGGCCAATGCGTTCCCATCGGCCCCCAAAAATTCATATGTATTTCCGAGTATGGTCACATGGACATCTGCATGAGCTTTGGTGGAAGCACCATTGTGATTCAGCTTTGCCTCCGCGGATGAAGCAAAGGCAGCACCGAAATTTTCATCAGGAAAGGGCCTTTCATAATTTGTGGAGAATTCAAGGTCATAAGGGCCTTGTCGTGTTTCTTGATAACGATCGGGCAGATTCACGAGCATCACCTCACTGACCTCAACGGCATTGGCAGATGACTCTCCATCAATCCACGAGACAATCCCAAAAGTCTGGGACGTGCCGACCCGTCCTCTCAGCCTCTCTATGAGTTTGGGGGGGAAAAGCAGGGTCAGTGCCACACTTTTCTCAACATCTGTCCGAACATCCTCTATCAACAACATCTCGGCAAACTGCTCAATCTCACTGTCCCATACCAGCAGATCCGCATACATCCCGTCTCTCACTTCAAGACCAAATTTGAGTGGAAGTTCAGGCATTTCCTTTTTGCCGGGTGTGATACGGATGTTCAAATCCACAAGGCCGTCAGGCATCAACATATGAATGTCATCAATCTCCTCGGTCATTGATGCTGTGGGATCCAATATGCGCTTCTGAATGGCAAGCCCTTCTTCGGTGGGAAGGAAGGCGACACATGTCTGCTTGTCAACAAACTCGATGTTCAGGGCAAAAGGTTCATCCTCAGACGATTCAAGCGGATCATCTTCACCCTCTTTGATGGAAACGACAACGCCATTTTCAAGCACAGTGCCTTCCTCAATGGCAATGCCATCAATATAAACCGTACCCTCCTCATCAATGAAGATATCTTCGGCATCATTGTCGTCATCATCGTCATCAATATT